>DMZB01000263.1 GCA_003482405.1 Lactobacillus sp.
ATCTCAAAATCTGCAGAAACTGTGGTCAGCAAGTGTGTTTGCCGAAATCCGACATATGATACATTGGAAATCGCATTAATATTATCGGACTGTAATTTCATCGTTTTATTGTCAATTAAAAAATGCGCCTTACTTCCACGTATTGACACTAGTGCTTCGTCATCTAACGCATATTTTCCGCTGTACTCTTGATTAATAATCGCTGCCAAATCACTTTCAACATTCTGTTCACTGGGCACCGCTGAAGTGTGATTCCAAACAGGTTCTTCCCAATTAATTAAATCTGTTGACGAAATTGTAAATGAACCTTGCTTTGCAGATAAACTGGTTGAATTCGTAAATTCACCACTAATTTTATATTCTCCATCATCAAATTTAAAATCAGTTACTGCTAGCCCTTCACCCGACCGAACTCCTGAAAAGTCTAAAACATCAGAGGTATTAAATACATTTGAAACGTGCACAAATTGCCCATCCTTTTGTGCTCTAAATATTGGCCATCCGGGTAAATATTCGTACGTATTTGCTACTAAAACCTTCGTATCTCCCACCGTAACAAGTCTTGCACCAGGATAAGTATTAAATAACAATGCTTTTTCATTCGTCATTATATTTTCCTCGTTAGATAAAATGTCTTTTAGGTAAGCGCTTACCTAAAACTGTAACATACACAAACATAAAATCAACCCTGGTTTTAAATCAATATACCCACAACAATATTACAGGTAATCTGCCTTGACCACTGTCACTGCCGGCACGCTCGCCTCATCACTATTCAATAGACTAAGAATTAATTCACCAGTTGTCACACCCATTTTAAAGGGATTTTGTCGAACTAGCTTCAGTCCAGGATTAATTTCAAACAATACATCAGATTCAGCAAACCCAGTCAATTTGATGTTTGCATTTGTAAAGTCCTGTCGAAAACGAGCAGCCAATTTCAGAACCAGTCGTTCTTTGAGTGCAAATATTAATATCTTTTCTTTCTTATCAACATCTGCAAAAATTCTAGCTTTTACTTTCTTGGCAACGTTGTCTTTTGCGTTCACTTCAACAAGTGAGGCGTCAGGGTAAACACTTTTAATTGCGGCCGCGCGATCTCTTCGTGTCGAAACTGTTCCGATAGGCTCTGTTACAATCACTGCATGTGTATACCCCTTCGATAAGTAATAATTGCTGACGTTTTTTGTGACATCGTAATTGTCACTAACGACGGTTGGCCACTCCGAGTTTTCTAACAGACGATCAACGGTTATAACTGGTATATTCCGCTTGAGATGTTTTTTAATCATATTAGCATCGACATTCAGAGGTTGAATAATTAATGCATCGAAATTTTGTTGGTTTATTTTATCAATCAAATACAGTTCCTGTTGCTCATCGCCATTAGTATCGAACAGTACTGGTGTGTAACCTTCTGTAATCGCAATCCCATCAATTCCTTTAAATATTTCAGATGAAAAGTAATCTTCAATATTCGCAACAACTACCGCAATCATTTTAGAAGTCTTCGTCATCAATTGCCTGGCTGCAGCATTCGGAACGTAATTCATTTCATCAATAATATTCTGAATTCTTTTAGCAGTTTTTTCCGACATTCTGTCTAGTTGACCATTTAAAAACCGTGAAACTGTGGCAATGGACACGCCGGCTGCTGAGGCCACCTTGTCGATACTATTTTTTTTATTTTCATCAGTCATCCTGACGCCCCACCATCTTATTAGTTTTTATGACGATAATATTTCATCACATATTTCCACTGTCTTAATTACGCCATTATACAACTTTTACTACCATTTCCTCGTTGGACGTCATAGCTAATTGCACAAAACAGAAGCAACTTAATTTTACGTCTTCTATTCAAAATACCTCTGCCTTCCTGTCACCTTTAAACAAACGCCCAATTACCGCGCTTTTTTTCGTCATAACGTTCATTGATAGCGCTTGCATTTTTAGTTAAGCTCAAGATGTCACAAACATAATAAAGGAGGAGCAACCATGGATCAAAATAATCTTGTACTCAATACACTTTTATTTAAAAATCAAATTTTAAATGACGGCGTAAAGCAGTCTGACTTACTGGAACACGTTGCCAGTTTTGGCGTCAAAAATGTTGAGGTTCGACGTGAACTGTTTAAGGACATTCCGGCCGAAACCAGTGCAATTGGCTCTAAAGCAAAAGAATTGGGGCTGACTGTATTTTACAGCGTTCCAAAGAATCTGTTCGTGGATGGTGGACAGCTAAATCCAGAACTACCAGACTACTTCGCAGAAGCTAAAACACTTGGGACTCACCACATCAAGTTTAATATTGGTGACTTCCCTGACTATTCAGGCAACCTTAGCGATGACCTCGCACCGTATATGGACCAGGACATTCAGGTCAACGTTGAAAACGACCAAACAGAACAAAGTGGTTTGTTGTCAAACATTCTAACCTTCTTAAACGCTGCACAATCCGCTCAAGTTGACATTAAATTCGTCTTTGACATGGGTAACTGGCGCTTTCTTGGGCAGAATGAAGAGGAAGTTGCTGCTCAAATCGCACCATTTGTACGCTATATTCACGTCAAAAATTTGGTCATTACAGATGGCAAACCTGGTGTCGTGCCACTGGACAAGGGCATCATCGACTGGAAAGCGACTCTTGCTAAATTACCAGCTGACCTACCAGTCGCTTTAGAGTTTAAAGCAACTGACGACGATATTACTCGGGCGCTTGATTTACTAAAAGAAGTCTAATCTTATATCACTCTATAACCTTCCCTTATAAAATTGATTCGTTATCAGTAGAATTTTACTGACAACGAATCAATCTTTTTGTATATCATCTACATACGCAATTCATGTCCTGAAAGTTTGTCATTACGTCAATTTGGCCCTAAAATTTTCGCCTGAAAATAAAAGAGTGCGCGCCTTCATCCAGCGTGCACTCTCAACAATCTATAAATTCAATTTTCAGTTCGTCGCAGCCTAAACGCGCGGTACGCGCTCTGACCTGCTTCACGGACCAAGACACTGACGTTTGCCATCGCCTCAGCGACCGTCATTGGCCGATTCGGAATTGGCAAGACCAAATCGATACCAGCCTGATAAACTTTACTGAGTTCATCATTAGCACCACCGACAATTGCTACCACTGGTAAGCCATGCTGTTTCGCCAGTTTGGCAATCCCGACTGGAGCCTTGCCCATTAAGGACTGATCATCCATCCGGCCTTCCCCGGTGATGACGAGATCACAGTCGTTCATTTTTTCATCGAGCCGCAGCAATTGAATAATTGTCACGATTCCTGCTTTGAGTTCAGCTCCCAAAAATGCCCGTAAACCAAACCCTGTACCACCAGCAGCACCGGCGCCTGGATCATTAGAGAAATCATGCGCCACTGCCGTTTGAACCACTTGTTGAAAGTGATCCAGTTTTTGATCCAACTGAGTCACTAATTCAGGTGTGGCACCCTTTTGTGGCCCATAAATAGCTGTTGCGCCATCCGCACCAATTAACACATTAGTGACGTCGGACAAGCCAACAATCGTGGTGTGCTGCAGGCGCGCATCAAGACGCGTTAAATCGACTCGACTAACGCGGTCTAGTTCACCACCACCGTAACCGATCTCATGACCGTCTTCATCTAACAATTGTGCACCCAACGCTTGGACCATGCCTGCGCCAGCATCATTAGTGGCAGAACCGCCAAGACCAATGTAAATCGTCTCGGCACCCGCATCCAATGCAGCACCGATGAGTTGGCCCAAACCATATGTTGTCGTGATTCTGGGGTCCAAATTTGCTTGCGCCAAACCTAAGCCGGAACTTTCCGCAACTTCCAAAATGGCTTCGTGATTATCCAGCATCCCCCACGTCGCGTGGACAGGAGTACCTAATGGCCCAGTGACATCAGTGTGGCGAAATTCCCCGTGACGGGCAACCACTAAGCTGGTCACCGTGCCCTCACCGCCATCGGCAATGGGCACTTCAACTGTTTCAACTGACGCATCCACATCATGAATACCTGCTGAAACATACTCGCCGATATCACGAGATGTCGCACTTCCTTTATACGAATCTGAAGCGATGAGTATCTTAGTCATTAGGGATTCTCCTTTCCCGAGGATTATTGTTTGGACTCGTCAATAAGTGACTGACTCAGTTCGCGTAAATTATCAAGCACTTTACCGCTGGATGGCAAACTTGGTTTGATTGGATCGCCAACGTTTAGACCAGCCAAGTTGGCAACATCTTTAGTGGCGACAGGGAAACTGGCCGCATTCTGAGCCAAACGGGCAGGGTTTAATTTAAACTGTTCTGCTCTGGAGCCGGCATAGTCACCATCCTGAAACTTCGTGTAAATCTTTTTAACGGTAACAGGGAAACTGTTTGCGGTTGAACAAACACTTCCGTACGTGCCAAGACATAGGCCGAGGTAAATCAATGTATCCTTACCAGTGAACGTGCGGAAATCAATATCTTCCGTCAAACGGATTGCTTCACTCAGGAAGGTCATATCGCCACTTGAATCCTTCATCCCGACAATATTTGGCACTTCATGTGCTAATTTAGCAATCAGTTCTGGAGACAATTTGTAGCCAACACGTGGGTTGTGATAAATCATTGCTGGCAGATCAGGCACTGATTCGGCAATGGTCTTGTAGTGCAGTTCTAGTTCAGCGTCTGTTGGCGTCAAAAACATCGGCTGCAGGATAGAAATCCCGTAGGCACCCAGTTTCTGCGCCATCTTTGCCAATTTCACACCATGTGTCGTTCGGATTGGGCCCATCCCAAAGATAACGGGAACCCGGTCAGCTGCTTCATCGACCATGATCTTGAAAATCTGTTCCATTTCTTCGTCGGTAAACATATAGAATTCGGAATTGCTTCCAAACGCTAAAATGCTATCAACGCCGCCATTGATCACAAAATCAACAACTTCCCGCAATTTGGGTTCATTAACTGTTTCGTCAGCATTCATCGGTACTAAAAGTGGTACCATGATGCCCTTTAATCTATCAATATTCACTTTAAACACCTTCACCTTATCTAACTGCTTGAATGAACTTGTGCCTATCTCACCATCGATGGACGTTTTGGATCAAACTGCCAATCTTTGATCAAGTATTGCATCGTCTTAGCATCATCACGTGCACCAAGATTGTTGTCGAGGTACAACCGGTTAGCTTCCTTGATGGCATCCATATCGATATCAACCCCAAGACCAATCGTGTCAGACTTCAACGTTAATTGACCATCACGAATCTGCATTGGGTTCTTGGTCAGGTTTTGACCGTCTTGCCAGACCCAGTGCGTATCGATTGCGTAAATATCACCAGGTGCAGCAGCTGCGGTATTGGCAACCATTGCCAGAGAAATATCAAAGTGATTGTT
>DMZB01000317.1 GCA_003482405.1 Lactobacillus sp.
AATCTGTTAAAACACGGTTGAACTCTAAATTGTGTTCAGAACTTGCGTGTTGTTCAATGGCATCTTCACTTTCCCAGGCTTCAATCATTTGTAGTTCATAGGGATTTTCGATATCTTCATAAAGTGCAAACGACTGATTGCCACGATCCTTGCGTGCGTTATGAATCTCAATCATCGCGGCAATTTTAAACTGGGCCAGCGAGTTCTTATCGTGTTTAACATGAAATTCACAGTTAATGATTTGCATGATTGTGTCCTTTCTGGAATGAAATATATAATGTAAGTGTGAATAAAACTACATTTCTGCTAATGTGAATGTGCTACTGTTGGTGGAAAAGTTGGAGGCGTTGTTTTGGAAAAGGTGATTCTGGATTGTGATCCTGGGCACGATGATGCGATTGCCATGATGATTGCTGTGGCAAATCCCAACATTGATCTGTTAGCAGTAACGACTTCGGCTGGGAATCAAACGCCGGGCAGAACGCTAACAAACGCCATGTCGTTGTTAACACTAATGAAGCGTCAGGACATCCCAGTTGCGTCTGGCGACAAAAAACCGTTAATGCGAGATTTAATTACTGGGGTTAGCATGCACGGTGTGACTGGGTTGGATGGTGCGGACTTACCACACCCAGATTTTTTTGCGCAAAATATGCCCGCAACTGAACTGATTGCTAAGGTGCTTCAAGAGCAGGATGATCCTGTTACCATTGTGATCACTGGGCCGTGCACTAACATTGCCCTTTTTCTATCAGTGCATCCAGAGCTAACTTCCTCAATCAAACAAATTGTAATAATGGGCGGCGGCATGGGCCTTGGTAACTGGGAACCGACAACGGAATTTAACATTCTTGTTGATCCCGAAGCCGCAAAAATCGTTTTCGATTCTGGCGTGCCAATTGTGCTGGCACCACTAAACGTTGCCTTTGAAGCACAACTGCTAGATGAAGACGTTAAGGAAATTAACAAGATTAAGAATCCAGTCGGTGAAGCCGTTGCTGGATTGGTGGCCTATTATGGAATTGCGTTTGGGCAGGACCGGTGGGGCTTTAAAGGCTTACCACTATACGATCCCTGCACAATTGCATGGCTCATTGATCCGGACATGTTCGAAGGGCGTGTTTGCAATGTCGAGATTGAAACCAAAGGGGAACTTACTTCAGGTGAAACAATTATCGATTACTACAACATGACTCATCGGAAGAAAAATGCAAACGTGCTTTTTCATCTTAATCGAGAGAAGTTTGCTAAGTTGGTCATAGACAGTTTAAAGTCATTCGACGATTAGACAGAAGTCGCCCAGTAGTCTCAAAGCGAGACTACTGGACGGCTATTTTTATAGCGTGACGATTACTTTACCGTCAGGATTTCCATTTGCAACTAAGTGTTGACCATTGCGAATGCCAGCTAGGGTGAATGCTTCCATCTTACCGACAGCGACATGAAGCTGATTGTTACGAATCATCAATGAAATTGCCGCAAAGGCATCACTGTCCAGATAGTCACGTCTAGGGATCATTTGACGATAGGACGCATCTGGCTTTTCGCTAGTATCAGTAGGCAAAGTGGTTAATGAGACATAGATTCCATTTGGTTTAACGATTGGCACGCCAGCTTTTGCGCCGGTTCCGCCGTTGGTTGCATCGACAACGATGTCGGCGACGGAGTTGAATTTTTGCCCGACGTGCTCTGTATCATATGCGCCAAATTCGTTGGCTCCGAGAGCCAGCACGGTCTTTTCAACGACGCTCGTGTCCGTTCCAATGACATACAGGCCTAAAGCTTTAGCCATTTGGACAATCATTGAGCCAACACCGCCAGCAGCTCCTAACACTGCAATGGTTTGTCCTGGACGAACTTGCGCAACGTGAACTAATACGTTGTAGGCAGTAATTCCGGAAAGCGGGAGACCAGCAGCCTCGTTGCGATCGTATTCTGCTGGGCGTAAGCCGATGTTAGCGCTGGAAACCTTGAAGTACTCTGCGTAGGTTCCTGTACCAGCATGGGCAATGATTTCATCGCCAATATGATAATCGGAGACACTGTTACCCACAGCAGTGATCCGGCCAACAGCATCAGTCCCTAAAATTGTTGGAAATAGTAAGGTGACCGAGTTTTTGAAACGACCACTCCGAACGGCAACATCGAAGGCGTTAATTGCAAATGCTTCGTTCTTAACAAGGACTTCGTTTGACGAAATGGTTGGCATGGGCATCTCAAGCTCTTCCATAACATTTTCATCGCCATATTGATTAAACCCAAATGCTTTCATTTTACAAAACCTCCTAGGCAAACGTTGTGCTGGTTATTGTGCCTGTTTTAATGCGGTCAAAGCTTTATAGGCCAGGTCATGATCGCCTTCATCGGTTAATCCGGAAACAATCAAAGTGCCCACGATACCGGTACCTTTGACGAAAATTGGGAAACCGCCGCCAACAATTGCGTAGTCTTTTGGACTCAAACCATTGGATTGGTAGTAGTTGTCTGGATTGTCTGCATAAATTGCTTTTTCAAGTAGTGAGCTATGTTCATAAGCGTTGACAACATTGGCTTTCTTCTCAATCCAAAGATTGTTTTCGTTTGTTGTATTTGTGCCTGCATGGAAGTACACTTCTCGATCATTTTTAGTAATCAAAACACAAACGCGTTGAAAGTCGTCGCCGCCAATATCATGTAATTTTTGACTAATAAATCGACATCACTTAGTCCGAAGTGACTCAAAGTTGCGTCCTCTTCTTGTTTTAAAATTTCACTGGTTGATAACATACATAATCTCCTAGTCTAAAGTAAAGCTGGTTTCCACCTTTTGTGGCAAACCGGTCGCGATTGATTTTTGAGCGGCGATGGCTGCTCTTTGCGCCATAATGACGTCTTGGCCTGAGGCGACTACTGGTTCATCATTTAGAATTGAGTTAACGAAGGCTTTCATTTCGTTGATGTAGGCATTGTGATAACGCTGTACAAACATCGGCAGTGGTTTCTTCATAATCTTGTTCTTATCTGTATAAAGCTCAACAGTGCTCTCACTGACGTTTTCTGCTTTGAGCATGCCCTCTGAACCAAAGACTTCAACACGCTGGTCGTAGCCGTAAACGGCGCGGCGACTATTGTCGATGACACCATAAGCACCGTTTTCAAACTGAAGAACCAGTGCCAATGTATCGATATCGTTGATGTCTTTTAGTGTTGGATCAATCAACGTGCCACCCTTTGCATAAACTTCGGAGATATTACTGTTCATCATGTAACGTGCCATGTCGAAATCATGCATGGTGAAGTCAAATAGCAATCCGCCGATGCGCTGAATTAAGTCATGAGGCAGTAGGTCAGGGTCTCTTGAAGTGATTTTGACAACCTGAGGCGTCCCAATCTCACCTTGGCGAACACTTTCGAAGATGTTACGAAATTGCGGATCCATCCGACGGTTGAAGCCCATTTGCAATTTAACGTGATTTTGTTTAACGGCGCGCAAAACATTAACGCTCGCTTCTTCCACGGTGTTCATGCTTAATGGCTTTTCACAGAAGATATTTTTGCCGGCGTTAGCTGCTGCCGTAACGATTTCTTCATGTGAATCAGTTGAGGTAAAGACAAAGACAGTATCAATATCAGGGTTGTTCAAAATATCGTGGTAGTCGCGTGTTTGGTTAGTAATGCCAAGATCGTTTAACTCGTTTGAAATTTTCTCAATAAAAACATCGGCTACTTGAAGAATGCGAACTTCGGGAATTGTTAGAAGGTTGTGCAGGTGCATTTGACCAGCACGTCCGAGACCGATAATACCTGCATTAATACGTTTCATACTCATGTTTTAAACCATCCTTTAACTTTATTATTTAGATTCAGGGTTCACACCGGAATCGTCACCATACTTAAATTCCAGTTGAATTTGTTCGAGTGATTTTCCACGTGTTTCTGGTGCAAACTTGTAGGCAAAAAGAAATGACAATATGTTGCAAAAGACGAAGACGACAAAGGTGAGTGATAGTCCAATACTAGACATCAGGATTGGGAAGAAAAAGCCGACTAAGAAGTTTGAAAACCAAAGGAAAAAGGTTGAAACTCCCATGCCAAGGCCACGGAGGTTTTGAGGAAAAATCTCTGAAAGAAGTAGCCACGTTGTTGGTGAAATGCATCCTTGGAAGAAACCAAGAAATGACATTGTCAAAATAATGACGAAAAATGGCAACAGCGCTGAGTGACTCAACGTGGCGGACACAATAGCAATTAATACTAACGAAATGCTTGTACCTGTGATCCCGGTAAGTAACATTCGTCGCCGGTTGACACGATTCATCATGCGCATTCC
>DMZB01000015.1 GCA_003482405.1 Lactobacillus sp.
GAATCAGTAAGTCAGCACCACGACCTGTGTTTTTAAGATGAGTTTCGATAACCTCATCGTTTTGTTTGACGCGACACGTGAAGCGACTGGGCCGGTCGACATAATGAGCGAGCTGTGCACCTTGGTATTGCATACTGAAATGGTCTCCCTTCAAACAATCATTGTCAGTGTACACCACTGAAATGGCAATTGGGCGGGGAATGCATCAGTTATTTCGGTGATACAGCGCTACTGTCGTCGTTGCGACTATTTTCCGACTGGGCCTTAGCCGAACTTGCCTTTGCGCGGGAACTTTCGCGCTCTGATTCAGTTAATGTCGGCGCGACATAGTTGAAGTGCAGGCGTTTGACGTTACTGGTGTAGTTATCAAACAATGCGTCACATTCTTTGAACTGGCGGTCGATTGAACTGCGCAATTGCATTAAACTGGTGAGTTTTTTGGACGGAATGCCAGGATTACGTTGGAAATTATTCTGGTAGTTCGGATCACCAACCGTTGTCATAAACGAGGTGAATTCACGATTGACCTTATTCGGCGTTAACGTTGTTTTGCGCAACTGGCGCCAGCGAGCCTGAACTCGGTTTGGATAGGCTTGTACCACTTGTTGTAAGAGGCGGTTACCTTCCGCCGTCTTCAGGTCACCTTGATTAGGATAGTTGTGTGAGACCGATTCACCAGACGGATAAATGTGCCGACCGTTTTCGTACAAACCCCAAGTGGAGTCAAGGTCGTACATTGTGGCATGCCAGATCTGGCCGTTATACGTTAACAATTCCAGATTGCGTCCTAGTCCATCCTGATCGTGAATGAGGTTGGTAAACAGATACATATCAATGACGGAGTTGACGTCCAGGTACTCTGAAGCATGCGCCTTAAACGTTTTTGTGTCGCTGGTATTGACGAAGTGAACGAGACGTTCGAAGTCCTGCTTTTGTTGTGTCGTTAGCTCTTTAGGTATGTCAGACGTCCAACCATCCTCGTTATAGTGGACTTTATCAGACCAGAATAAGTCGGCTTTATTCCACTGGTTGCTGCTGATGGCAATGTTGGTCGGATCGTGTTTGTCGAGTCCCCACAGCTTCGCGTCCTTTGGTGTGTTGAGGGTATAAAGTCCCCAACGGTCACCATTCACCTTCATTTCAATGGGGAAGCCATTAATGGCCCCGCCGTTTTGCGAATGCGTGAGTTGCTTTGGGGCACCGGCGCGGGTAGCGACCATATCGCCCCACAACTGTGAATTGACAATGTTACGGGACTGAGTGGCATCGATGTAGTTGGCCTTGATCACATAGCTGCTGTGTTTTTTCCAGCCAGGATTAGCGCGCCACTTCAGTTTGTGTTTGCGCGACTTATCCTTGTAGAAGGTCACTTTCCAGTTTTTCTGTGGGTACCGACGTGAACTTTGACCCTGCCACTTCATGGTGGCGTAGCCTTTCTCCTCAACACCAGTCTGTTTGTCCTTAAACGAAAAACGGACCGTTGGGTTGGTGTCAACTGTTTGAGATAGGGCGCCCTTGATTTTAACGCGTGGCAAATGTTCAACCTTCTGTCGTGAGCCAAGTGGTAACTGACGCGTGGAATTAAAATGTAACCAAGTAAACGCGCCAACTAGTAAAACAACGATGAGGCTGATCAAACTGATTAAAGCGACTTTGGACCGCCGTTTCTTTAACATGTTACGATTGCCTCCGTGAATTAGTCGTGATTCTCAGGCATCGCCTGGGTGACCACATCAATAAGCTGGCTCAGATCTTCTTCGGCATTGATTTCTGACGGGAAAAAACCGTTGAAGGAGAGTTTTGCATAACCAAATAGTGTGCTTAAAAAGAACCGCATCATGCGATCACGGGCCTGTTCGTCTGGAATCATCGGTGTCAGGATATCCCGCAAAATATTGACGATGGCGCCGGTCGGTGCATTGTCAATATTAATGGGCTTACGAAAACCATGGTGCTCGGTCGTCAGCATTTCTTGAAAAGAGGAATGTTTCTGAGCAAACGAAAATAGGGTCGTGGCAAATACCTTTAGTGCATCCTTGCCGGAGACGGGCACTAACTTCGTGTAAAGCTCGTGCTCAACCAATTGGCGGCCATGGTCGGCCACGGCGATTTTTAAATCATCCAGACTTGGAAAATAATGGTACAACGTTTGCGGCTGAACACCCAGATGGCGGGCCACACCGCGTAACGACAGGTTTTGGATGCTGTCTTGTTCGGCCATGTGGTAGGTTTCAGTGATGATGTAGTCGCGTGATAACGTTTTTTTCATAGTGATCTCCTTGGATCTTCCCCTTGAAACGGTATTGAACGGTTTCCTAACCTAAAGTACGTTTATAGCGAATTACTGCTGGTGACGTCTGTCCGCATGGAGATCTCAAGGTTCCCATTACGCTCCCGTAAGGCGTCAATAAAGGCTTTCTGTTGGTCTGGTTTCTTAAGAACCAGTCGATATTGTAGTTCAAACAGACTCCCCAAATTCGTCGTCCGAACGTTATCGAGTGTGACTTCCTTGGCGTAGCGCTCAAAAATTGCGTCAAAGGCGTGTTCGTAATCGAGGTCTTCCGGAACGGTTATTTTCATTAGCCGCTCGTTTTGATTGCTGGCACCGAAGTCGAGCATTGTGTAGAGTAACATGGCCAAACTGACGACAACGGTAAAGAAGGTCGCATACAGTAAGTAGCCTCGTCCGGTTGCCAACCCAATCGTCATCGCAAAGAGGATGGTCACCATTTCTCTTGCATTACCAGGTGCCGAGCGAAAGCGCACCAAACTAAAGGCCCCGGCAACGGTAATGCCGGCGCCCAGATTGCCATGCACGATCATAATGATCGATTGCACCATAATCGGTAGGAGTGCAATTGAGAAAATAAAGTGTTTGGAATAGTGGTTGCGATACATATAGACGAAAGCGATAATCAGGCCAAGCACCAGCGTGACTAACGTCGTGATCAAGATTTGTTCAAACGTCACCAGATGATGTTTGGGACCTAAATAACTGATAAGCATTGCTGACCTCCCCGAATGCCGTATTTGTAAATCAGACCGTACTTGGAAAATGGTTGTGGATAAAGTTTAAGTGAGGCAAACAGCTGGCTCCAACCGAAAGGCAACGCCTGTGGAATCTTGATTTCCATGACCACCATTCCGG
>DMZB01000212.1 GCA_003482405.1 Lactobacillus sp.
ATGGAAAAACAAGGCCGTTCATATAGCCTTGAACAAAAGCTATATGCTATTACTCAATTCAAACGCTCAGGCCAAAGTCTGACGGCATTCGCTAAAGTATTAGGAATTCACCGTCTAGTGCTTGAAAAGTGGGTTGGGATTGAGCAAACGGAAGGTATTAAAGCGCTTGAACCGAGTCATGGGTGGAAACAGTATTCTCAGGCCACTAAGAACGCCGCTATTCATGATCGCTTAGTCAACAAATTATCCTTACTAGATATTGTTAAAAAGTATCAGATTAGTTCTGATTCTGTTTTACGTGGGTGGTTGAACCAGTATACTAATGGCAAGGAAATCAAAGCCACTAGTACAGGACAATCACACATGAAACAAGGTCGAACCACCAGCTATCAAGAACGCATTGAAATCGTTCAATATGCCCTCGCACATGAGCAGGATTATCAAACGACGGCCACTCATTTTAAGGTCTCTTACCAACAGGTTTACACCTGGGTGCGAAAGTATCAGAAGAACGGTTCTAATGCGCTCCAGGATCGTCGTGGAAAACGTTTGAACCGTGAACCAGAGGAATTAAGTGAAACAGAACGTTTGAAACTGCGCGTCAAAGAACTGGAAGAACGCAACGACTTCCTAGAGACACGTGAAGAACTATCAAAAAAATTGTGGGAGATTCAAAGGAGGCATCAATAGCTTGGTTACACCCATGACTCGGTTCAAGCGCTTTAATACCTTCCGTTTGCTCAATCCCAACCCACTTTTCAAGCACTAGACGGTGAATTCCTAATACTTTAGCGAATGCCGTCAGACTTTGGCCTGAGCGTTTGAATTGAGTAATAGCATATAGCTTTTGTTCAAGGCTATATGAACGGCCTTGTTTTTCCATAATAAAATCCCCTTAGATATAGATAGACGATTTATTATTTCGTCTGTCTACTCCAAGGGGACAATACCACTTATGAAAGAAATGGTTTCATTGGATTATTAGTACGTACTCGACCTGGCAGCATTCCTCCGATTACTTTGCTTTGCTCAACCCTACTAATGACTTTAAGATTTAAAAGATTCAACTGTCCGACACTTTTTTCCATATACGTACCCTCCATTTAAAAAACAAGAAAATAAACCTTAAACTAATCAACGAAAAAAACAAATAGACCACGTATTAAAGTTACAGCACCGGCACTAGCATTCTCTAATATGACTATTACTATAATGCCATCGTTTTCTAATGTCAATGGTAATTTTGTGTTTCTCTTATACACAAATAATTTTTATTTGAAGACTCAAACGGTTATCTTAAACATGGAGCAATTCATCACGGGAACCTCCAGTATTTTTAGAGCGTCATATGTGTCTTGTTCAGCAATTTCCCCCGCGAATCATCACTACGATTGCCTCACAATAAACCACGAATACGAAAAATAAGTTATACACAGCTCCTTCAACGGCTTAAATAAATGTGGTGACTTGGTAAGAAAATGTTTGACTCAGTAGCATTCTACGTTCATGGAGTATCTTGAAAAAACTGTGCCTTCACAATTTAAAGATTTAATGGTTTCAATCCCATCCTCATTCAAACCTTCAAAAATCGACGAGCCAAGCACGAAATTCGCTTGCATTCTTTCCCCGTGTTATTCTCCCAGAATTAATTAGACGTTATTTTACTGATCCTTTGTGTTAGGCATTCAGCAAGTCATCGTAATATCCGCCACTATGTTTTAACTCATCATGTTTCCCCTGCTCGACAATTTTCCCGTGACTCATAACTACGATAGAGTCAACCTTTTCTGCAATGGTTAAACGGTGAGCTACAAAAATAATAGTCTTGGTTTTCAATTTCAGTAGATTGTTAACAACTTTCTTTTCTGTGATAAGGTCTAAGTTGCTCGTTGATTCGTCCAAAATCATAATAGGCGTATCAGCTAGCACTGCCCGTGCAATTGCCAGACGCTGCCTTTGACCACCGGACATGCCGCCTTCCGACATGATTTCTGTGTTAATTCCCAATGGCATCTCTTTTACATCGTCTAAGATTTCAGCGGTTTTTAAAGCATTATCAAGCTGAGCGTCAGTTACAGTACCAGGCTCATGTCCTAAAACTAAATTCGCTTTAATCGATCCAGTAAAAATATATGGGTCCTGCGGTAAATAATTAATTGTAGCCCGTAAACGCTTTTTATCTATTGAATTTAGCGGTTTTTTCCCAATGATAATTTGACCACTGTCAGGTTCGTAAAAACGTGAAAACAATTTAACTAAAGTAGACTTCCCAGAACCACTAACACCAACTAAGGCAATTTTGGCCCCGGCCGGAATATCCACGTTAACATCGTCCAGAGCATAATTCATTAATCCATATTTAAACTTAACATGTTCTACTTTTATATTGTCTAAAGGCAACCCCCTATCGGTTTTCTCAAAGGTATTCTGATTCTCAAATTCTGAGTTCACTAAGTAGACTTCGTTTAATCTATTATTGGCAACCCTCGCAGTTTGTAACTTGGTTTGTAGATTAATAATCGATTCCAATGGGGTTGTAAAATAAAGAAGCAATGCGTTGAACGTAATCAGTGCCCCTAATGACAGTGTTCCATGCATCACAATCAGAGCCCCATACCACAGTACACAAACACTCAAAATTAATTGCAGTCCGGTTTTTAGGGATGATTGAACATATGTCGCCACTTGATATGAAAACGATTTATTTAATGATTTATTGAATTCACCGTGGATCTTTTTGTACGAGGTTCCCTCACTGTTTAAAGACTTAATAGTCTCAATTCCATCAAGGTCTTCAATGATAGAGGAGCTTAGCATAGAATCAGCCTGCATTTTCTCATTATTCATATGATTAAAGTACTTAACAAAGCTAAAGACAATGATTGCATATAATGGAATTGCTATTGCGGCTATTAAAAAAAGCCTTACGTTTTGAAAAATCAACACTGCACCAACAACAATAACAATTCCAACATCTAAAATGACAGTTGTTATTGTGTTAGCCAGTGCATCAATTATTTGATTTGCGTCTGTAAATCTAGAAACAATCTCACCAACGCGTCGAGTTGCAAAGAAACTCATGGGCAACTCAAAAAGATGTCTAATATAATTCAACACGATAT
>DMZB01000060.1 GCA_003482405.1 Lactobacillus sp.
GTAGTCCTTTTTGACCAATGTGAACCAATTAAATGAAAATAATTTGAAAGCTTGATGTGATACCATCAATATAACGAATTTGGAGGTAAAAGCATGAAGGGTAAATATGAAGTGACTCGGTTTGTCGGAATTCCGATGACCACTGACGATAGCGGTACCTATGTGGTGAGTGGGGATGGTAAACCGCATGAATGGCGCGTTGGTAAACATACAAAGGGTAAGTTTGAACATTTGGGTCAGTTGTTTTTAACAGAGAACAATTTGATGGTCGCCATTATTGCAGCTTATCCAGTTGCGTTCAAAGAAAGACATCAGTGGACGCCGATGCAACGATTTACGAGCGAAAGTGTGAGTGAAGAGCTGGTGCAGATGTTGCGTGAGAAAAACGACATTGACGATGGCGCAAACTGAGGATCGTGTTTGAAACGAGTGATATCACGGTTTTACCGTTATTAGGCTGTAATGAGCTTACTCGTTCTCTGCATTCTTCATGTACACCATTTGATCGTAGGAAACTTGTTCACGCAGAGCCTTAGCCATATCAAGTGAAATTTCTTCAGCGCTCAGCGCATCTTGAATGTACTGATATTCAGCCTGAAAGGCAGATAGGAAGATTGCGTTGATTTGTTCACTTTCATTTGTTTGGTCACGGCTGAAACGTTTGGAACGTTTGATATATGAATCACGCACGGCGTTTATGGCGGCAGGATCGCGCGTAATATTCTGATTGAACAACCACTGCATGGCAGCGTCGTTACCGAGCCGTTCGATGGTTTGCATCAACCGTTGTGTGTAGCTTCGGGCGGCATGGGGATTTTCATGTAGGACCTGAATCAAAGCATTAGTGGAAGCCTCGTCATTATTCGTTAAGGCAGTCGCCGTGGCTTTGGAAATCGCCTCTTCACCGGGTAATGCCGCTGGCAGATCAGAAGATTTAGCACTCACGGAGACGGGAGTAGCCTCATCAGTCTTGGTTGGGGTGACGTCGCGAATGGCTGTCGTTGGTGGTTCAATCACGGTCGTTGTTTCGTCGGCTTGCGTTTCGTAAGCCTTCACGTGCTGTTGATACATCTTGCGACCACGGGCTTTAGCCTTGCGATATTTTTGCGGGTGAAGTAGACGAATCAAAACGAACTTTAACCGTAGCTTAACCTGGGTTCGCGGATTTGAGTTTGCTTGACGGCTAGTGATCATTAACAGGTATTTTCTGTAAATTTGGCGCTCGCTGGGTGTCAGGCTACCGTTTTCAATTTCATCATTAATCGCGTCAGCTTCCGCCTGTGCAGCACCATCAAATAGCTTGGCAACCGTTTGGCGGTCGGGACGGCGGAGAGTTCCTTTTTCGTCAAACAGAGTTTCAATGACAGAATGGCGGGCAGGATTGCTGGGTTCGTTGTTCTTTAACCACGCAATGGCATAATCGAACATATTTTGATGTGATTCTTCAAAGTTTTCTTTGTTTGCATCGTCTTGCTTAGGCAAAATAAATGGAATGGTTACTAGCGGTACCACGAGGCTAATCAAAATAATGATTGCCGAAATAAAGATCAATTCATTTCGCATCGGGAAAGGTGCACCACGCAGGGTTAAGGGCAAAGAGAAGGCCATTGCCAAGGTAACGGTTCCGTGGACACCGCTTAACGCAAGCAAGGCTGCTGACTGATTTGGATCTTTGCGGAAGGGCAGGTTGAGGAATCGGCGCATCCACAAAAAGCGAATCGCAATCATCAAGACATAGATGCCGACCGCCAAGGCCAAAAGAATTAGGATTGAAACTTGGTGTTTAGTAAGTAGGTTGTCGATGATGGTTGGCAAACTGACACCGAGAAGGACAAAGACAAAACCGTTTAAAATTCTGGTCAGTAGTTCCCAAACACTGGTGCTGACGACTTGCATTTTAGTTGAAGTCAGGTGCAACTGATTGCGTTCAACACCGTGAATGAGTCCGGCCGCCACAACAGCCAAAATTCCTGACACGCCAAGTTCTTCTGCAACATAGTAGACCAAAAATGGTGTGATCAACTGAATTGGCACACTGGTTGAAGCGTTGTCGATGTTCCAGTGGATCAACCCAATTCGAAGTGCGACAATCCCCCAGCCAAGAATGGCCCCGACAAGAATGCCGCCGAAAAAGGTTTCAAGAAAAGTTACAATACCACCCGCGGCAGAAAAGTTGCCCGAACTGAAGGCGGTTAAAGCGAGATCAAAAGCCACAATACCGGATGCATCGTTGAATAATGACTCATTTTTGAGTGTTTCCATGAGACCAGATGGTAGCTGAAGATTTTTTGTGATTGAACTAACAGCCGTTGCATCTGTTGGGCTGACAATTGAAATCAACATGAAGGCTAGCGGTAGTGCAATGGCAGGATAGATCCAGTTAACGCCAAAGCCGACAATAATGACCGTCGTGATCACGAGCAAAACAGCTAAGGACAAAGTGTCGACGAGGTTGCGTCCTAGACGCTGATTTGATGTTTCCTGAGCATCATTAAACATAATCGGTGCAATGATCGCAAACAAAAACATCTTTGGGTCAAATTGATAATGGTGATAAAAGGTAATGAAGGAAAGTGCGATTCCAGCAGCAATTTGATAAAATGCCAGAGGAATCACAGGGTACTGGTTATACAGAATTTCGGCTGCAATGACTGCAACAATCAAAATTCCAATAAAGAAGACTAGACTCATATTTGTTCACAAACCTTACGTTGAATTTTGACTTTATTATACGCACGAACATCTAATAAACGTTAGTCAGGACATTTGTTGGAGGTCAGGTATTGACTTACAAAAAAGAAGCACGTATACTCACATTAATAAATTTATGAAAGAGGTGTTAGCGATGATGAACATGAACTGTTGTAGCGGACTGATCAACCGACCAAGTTTATGGGCTTTTCACACTACCGCTAACGCCTCCGGTCTCTCTGTGCTTCAGTAAAGCACAGGCGACTTTATTATAGATATTATGGTTAGCAATCCACCCATCTACTTGGTTCTAGGGCCAAGTGATGTGGTGGATTTTTTGTTTAGAGTGATGCCGAAGCTCGGGAAGGTTTGAGCAACAACGTAAAGGTGGCAGCGTACAAGCGTACTTTGCTTGTGGGATGACAACTTTGGGTTGTGCACAGAACCTTGAGCGTTAGGTGCACGTTTGGTGAGTGCGACCATCCGTGGGAGCACCCGAGCAATAACGTGGAGGTGAATAATTCGGTGGTTTTCCGAATAATTCAGCTTCGGGTTATGCACAGGGGGCTGCGGGCAGGAGCACGTTATGGCTATATAGCAGAAAAAAATCGTGTGTGAATCATCATGTCTAGAAACGCACACCATTCATTTCATTCAAGAAGGGAGTCCACAATGTTCAAAACTGTGGATCGAATCATTAAGGAAGATCCGGCGGCGCGATCCCGTTGGCAGGTGATTTTAACTTACCCGGGATATCAAGCGTTTGTCGGTTATCGTTTAGCCCATTGGCTGTGGTACCGCCAGCATTTGCTATTGGCAGAATTGATTAGTCATTGGACACGCCGTCACACTGGTGTAGATATTCACCCAGCTGCCACAATTGGCGAACGGTTGTTTATTGATCACGGAATGGGTGTTGTGATTGGTGCAACGGCGGTTATTGGGGATGATGTTACCATATTGCATGGTGTCACCCTTGGTTCACGGCATGATCAACCTGGTAAACGGCACCCTACACTGGGCAATCATGTTCTAGTTGGCGCCAATGCACTTCTACTTGGCGATATTGTGGTTCATGATTTTGCCAAAGTTGGAGCGGGTGCAGTTGTACTTCATGATGTTGGCACTGGCAATTCTGTCGCGGGCAATCCGGCACAGGTTATTCGGACATGGAATCAAAAGGAACCAGCAACACATTTAGAATTGACTCAAACACAATCGAAAGCGGGTAAAGAAAATGATTAAAAAAGAAAATATTTTAGACTATATCGGACATACGCCAATTGTGAAGTTACAACGTTCTGTATCAGAAGACGCGGCTGACGTTTACGTTAAATTGGAATTTTTCAACGAAGCTGGTTCAGTGAAGGATCGAATCGCGTTGAAGATGATTGAGTCAGCCGAGGAGTCAGGCAAATTAACGCCCGACATGACGTTGATTGAGCCAACTTCTGGGAACACCGGTGTTGGAATCGCTGCGGTTGCTGCTGCTAAAGGCTATCACGCTGTTTTAGTAATGCCAGACACAGCCAGCAAGGAACGCAAACAGCTGATGAAGGCATACGGGGCCGAATTGATTGAAACACCAGGCAGCGAAGGCATCACAGGCGCAATTAACCTTGTGAACGACAAACTTAAACAGGGTGGCTACTTCCGTTTGGGCCAATTCATCAATGAACTTAATCCGCAAGCGCATTACGAAACTACCGGACCAGAAATTGTTGACTATTTTGATGGCACTCCGGATGTGTTCGTTGCTGGAATCGGCACTGGTGGAACCATTTCAGGGACTGGTCGATTCCTGCGTGAAACAAACAAGGGTGTTGAAATTGTAGGCGTTGAGCCAGCCGCATCAGCCGTTTTAAATGGCGGAAAACCAGGCAAACATCCACTGCAAGGCATTGGAACAGGTTTTGTCCCTGATGTTCTCGACACCAAGATTTACGACAGTGTCACTGATGTTACGGGTGATGATGCGATTGCTACGGCACGCCTGGTCGGTCGCCAAGAAGGCATTCTACTTGGCTTTACCGGTGGCGCTGCTGTCTGGGCGGCAATTGAACGGGCCAAAACATTAGGTGCAGGCCACAAAGTATTAGCCCTAGCAGCAGATAATGGTGAACGTTACTTATCCACTGCGTTGTATGAAGCGTAATTATTGAAAGCACTGACTAGCCAAGCCGCTAATCAGTGCTTTTATTTGTCTGCGTGAGGATCGGCACCAGACTGTGTTTTTGTTTGATCATTGCGATGGCGCCTGGCCACTAAGAAACGAACGATAACATCTTGTTCAGCCGGCGTAAATTCATCAACCACTGAA
>DMZB01000062.1 GCA_003482405.1 Lactobacillus sp.
TGAATTTCTCATAGGCGGTTTTTGGTGTTAGATGAGCTATGTAAGGAAGATGAGCTAAGGACTGCCCAAGGTCGAATCTTTATAGTAATTTTTATCCGCATGATGCTTAGCGGTTGAGAAGAAAACGTTAGCCACCATTTAGCAAGCATTACAGCAAACCGGTTATATCCCAGTTTCGATTTTTGTCTATTCGATCTGGTCGTTTTCTCGTTAGGAATTTACCGAAAAATACCAAGAATTAGCCTTGAATGTTCTTGTTTTGGGTGATTTATTGCTCTAAATCATGAATATAGTTCGCTTTAAAATAAACTTAAGTTCGTGTTTTACATCTTACAATAAAAATGATACGATAATATTCGTTCTTTGTTGAACCATATCCGAACAATCACTAACGGCCGTTATGTGAACATCAAAAGGGAGCATATTCTTGTGATTGAAAAATTGAATCAATATTTTATGGTTGATGAATTACACACAACCGTACCGCGTGAAATGTTAGCCGGATTTACGACCTTTATTTCGATGGCGTATATTATGTTTGTCAACCCAAGTGTTCTTGGTGCTGCCGGTGTAGATAAAGGGGCCGTGTTTACAGCTACCGCGCTTGCTAGTGCGATTGGTTGTATTCTGATGGGTGTATTGGCCCGTTATCCAATTGCTACTGCACCAGCCTTAGGTATAAATGCATTTTTTGCCTACTCAGTTGTCATTGGTATGAAGGTTCCTTGGCAAACAGCGATGGCGGGTGTGTTTGTTGCTTCGTTAATTTTTCTGGTTATCACAATATTTAAATTGCGTGAAATGATTATCAATGCGATTCCCGCGGACTTGAAGTACGCAATTTCAAGTGGGATCGGATTATTTATTGCCTTTATTGGACTTCATGATGGCGGCTTAATTGTTGCCAACAAATCGACCGTGGTCGGTTTAGGTTCATTTTCAACTGCCACGACCTGGCTGACAATTTTTGGTCTCATTTTAACGTCAGTGCTGATGGTAATGAGAGTTCCAGGTGGTATTTTTATTGGCATGGCAGCAACTGCCGTAGTGGGGTTAATTACGAAATTAATTCCTATGCCGCATCAGTTAATTGCTGCTGCGCCAAGTTTGGCGCCCACGTTTGGTGTTGGGATTAAGCATATTGGTGACATTAACTCTGTTCAAATGTGGGTTGTGGTGCTGACTTTTCTGCTTGTGACATTTTTTGATACAGCAGGGACGTTAGTTGGTCTGGCACAACAAGCCGGTTTTATGAAAAATAACGAGATGCCCCGTGTTGGTAAAGCACTGATGTCAGATTCAACGGCGATGCTGGCTGGTTCAGTGTTGGGCACCTCACCCGTTGGTGCGTATGTAGAGTCGTCGGCAGGCATCGCTGTCGGTGGTCGGACGGGCATTACCGCCATCACGACGGGTGTTCTGTTTATCCTTGGGATGTTCTTTTCACCGCTTCTGACGGTGGTGACTAGCCAAGTAACTGCACCGGCACTGATTATTGTTGGTGTTTTGATGTCCCAGTCGCTAGCCCGGATCAACTGGACAAAAATGGAAATTGCGATTCCATCGTTTCTGATCGTGCTTGGTATGCCACTGACGTACAGTATTTCCGATGGTTTAGCGTTGGGTATCATTACGTACCCAATTACGATGATTGCGGCTAAACGTGGTCGGGAAGTGCACCCATTGATGTACGCACTGTTCTTTGTTTTCATTGGCTTCATGTGGATTTTGAACATCAATCGTTAAGATTTTTAAAACTCGACGATTGACAAGCAATTATTTTGTGGTTTAATAAGTTTTGTAAACCAATCAGACATGATGTCGATTAGCAAACCTCTTAGAGAGTGCTTAATGGTGAGAGAGCACAGGTGTTAGTCAATGTTACCCCTGGTTCAAGCGTTCAGTGTTTAAGCTGAACCGATTGACCGCGTTATTGGTCACTAGAGGCAGTTATTGAGCGCGATTTGCTCTAACTGTGAATTTGGGTGGAACAACGTTAATGACGTCCCTGACCGCAATCGCGGTTAGGGGCGTTTTTTGTTAGTTACGTCAAATGAACAGGACAGCTGTTTGCAACTTCAAGGAGGAGAAACAAATATGGCAGAAATTAACATCACGTTTCCAGATGGCGCCGTTAAATCGTTTGATAACGGTTCGACGACTGAAGACATTGCGAAATCAATTAGTATCAGCCTTGCTAAAAAGGCGGTTGCCGGTAAATTTAACGGTGAGCTGGTCGACTATCAAGCACCGTTGACTGAAGATGGGAAGATCGAGATCGTGACAAAGGACGCACCGGAAGGTTTGACTGTCCTACGTCACACCGCATCACAAGTATTGGCAAACGCACTTCACCAACTTTATCCTGAAATGCATTTTGGCCAAGGTGAGGCCAGTGATGATGGATTCTCATTTGATACTGACAACGCTGATCACCAGGTTAGTTCTGATGATTTGACGGCAGTTGAAGCTAAAATGAAAGAAATCGTCAAGGCAAACTTGCCAATTTCACGCGAAGTGTTAGCTGAAGCAGACGCACTGAAGTTGGTTGACGGTGATCCTTATCAAACGCAATTAGTTAAACAGGCAGCTGCCGCCAACGATGGTGATGTTGCAGTTTACCGACAAGGTGACTTTGTTGATTTAAGTGATGGCGTTCAACTGTCATCCACTGGTGATGTTAAGATCTTCAAATTACTGTCAGTTGCCGGCGCATACTGGGAGGGAAAGTCATCTAACCCAATGCTGCAACGTGTATACGGAACCGCATTCTTCAATCAAAAGGACATGGATGCCGATGATGTTCGCCGTCAGGAAGCCCGTGAACGGGATCACCG
>DMZB01000102.1 GCA_003482405.1 Lactobacillus sp.
ACCAACAATCAATAAGTTTTTACTGTTCAAAGATGCCAAAAAGTATATTACCCCTAATTTCTATATATTACCTATAATCATATAAAACCTAATAAAAAAAAGATAGGTCAGCGACCGTTACTGGCCTATCTCCTTAATTATCCTTCAATCACCTTCAATACTTTACCTGCTTCAACCTCTACCTGCTCTGGCAACAAGCCAATGTAATACTTTTCAGTAATCATCACGCTTGCATGTCCTAGATACCTTGAAACGTATACCATCGAGATGTTTTCATCCGCCACCATCAAACTTGCCAAAGTATGTCTAAAAGTATGCGTACTAAACTTGGGTTCCATGCCCAGTTTGATTTGAATCTGATGATATGCGGCGTTGATGCTACTGGCCCTTGGTAAACGCCCACGTTTGTTCATGAGTATGAATTGATCTGGATTAGCAACACCCTCTCTAAACAAGTACCGCCGCTGATAACTCATCCACTTTTCCAAGATATGCACCACTTGCTTTGGTAAAGGAATGGTCCTTCTAGCATGCTTAGTCTTCGGTTCTTTTAAAATATTGTGCTTACTGTCCCATGACTCATCTACCGTGATGGTATTATGCAAACAATCGATGTCTTCATATTTTAGTGCCAAGCATTCCCCAACCCGTAGACCCGATTGCGAAATGATCAACAAAGCCAACCGGTCAACGTCGTTAATTCTGTAATGATAGCTTAGCAGAAAGTTTCGGACCCGTTTAAAGTCATGGATCGACATAAACTTCTGATCATCACCTTTCGTTCGGCTAGGATCAGCTACAATTCTTAAAGTACCAGCCGCTGGATTATGGGTCAGCACACCATCACTAACCGCGTCACGCAAACAGCTTCGTAGTTGCATGAGATCCTTTCGAATACTTTCATGGCTTAAGTCCAAGTCATTTAAATATTTCTGAATTCGATTACGAGTTAAATCTTCTAATCGAACATCGCCTAAGCCCTTTGAAAAGTGTTGATAGCTTGAATAGTAGGTGTGCATGGTGTTGGCCGAAACAACAGGTTTCTTATACAGTTGCACCCACTGCCAATAATAATCAATAAAGAGCCAACGTGATTTTTCAAAGTCAGTTCCACGGTCAGCCATAATTTCCATTTGGTGAATCCAGATTCTGGCTTCAGTCATATCATTAAAAGTCTTAGATTTTCTTTTACGCGTAGATCCAGATCCAACACTGACCTCTGCTTTATATTTACGTCCTTTAAGTGGATTGCGATAAACCCTACTCATTCTTAACCACCCTCATCTTTTCATCATTAGTAACCACTTTCAATTCAGGCTTTACAGGTGACTTCTCGGGCTTAGTTGTATCCTCATCAATAGTGGTCACTGGACCGAACTCCCACGGCGCATCTCTCAACGCCAATGGATGGACCTTCTTGCCACCATCATTTAGCAACCAGAATAGTTTCTGCTGCTGCTTTTCAGCTTTACATTGATCGATATAATCGGCTAATCGGACCGTTGCTACTTCATACTTTGTGGATAATGAGCCAGTAGCAAGGATTACTTTATCCACATCTTTAGTCACAGCCATTAATTCTTCAATCCCATCCGGTGCAGAAGCTTCATCTAAACGTTTATTACAAGGCCACTTAACTTGCGCATTAAACAAATTCGAAATTACAATACCACCAAAGGTCCCACGGTCCACAATCGCATTTCGAATCAAGATACCAGTTAGACTATCCTTCATTACGGAACCGGTCACTGGGTAATTAGCCAGTACCATGACTAGCGGTTCGTCTTTATTCCAGACCCACTTCTTCCAATAGGTGAACTCACCTTTGATTTTTTGTTCCACAGTAACACTGAGTTTTTCCACATGTTTACGACTTACTTCAACCATTATTTCATTCCCCCGATTTCATCTAATACTTTAGTGACTGCAACGACCGTTACTTCCAATGCAACTTTTATCCACATGTTCATAACTAATTCCTCCGTTTTAATCAAAAATGCCAAACAGATTATTTGCTGTTTGACATCTATGACTCACTCTCATTCTTTATTACTTTAACAACCCAGCGTTGTGAGTAACCGTACTTCCTAACTAGTTCCGCCTCATTATGACCGTCGTACTGTTTTAGAATCTGTGTTCTAACCGCAATTCGATCATAAAGATGGGCTGGCAATAACAATTGACTACCACGATAATACTCAAATATTTTTATCATGGCTTCTATTCCAATTAATTCGGCAAGCTCTTTGTACACCGGCTGCAACGCTTCCTCCGTTATGGATTTATCCACAGTGTTTTATCTCCCTTTCTTAAATGGTTCGTCATCGAAATAAAATGTCCCCAAACCATACAATTTAGTTTGCTCTAAGTTAACCACTGCGTATCCGGACCAATCACCACAGATAAACATGTGTACTAAGACCCATTCAGGTAACGTCTTAATATCAATTCCTTTGTAATCAATTTCTTCTCGAGCTAATTTAACGCTTTCAAAGCCAACTTGATTCGGCGTAACCTTTTCACCAAGATTAGTACTAAATCGTTCACAAATCTGAATCATCACATCGTCAAAAGACACCATGCTTGTTTCACTCCCTTCCTTGACTTCCAAATTTCATCACCAATGATTACTGGAATATAAATCATCTCTATCACCTCATAAATAAAAATAGAGACATCGCCGGGTTAGAGCACCTCACGATATCTCTTCAAAGTAATAATATATATTTATAAATTCAGTTTATACAATTCTACCT
>DMZB01000201.1 GCA_003482405.1 Lactobacillus sp.
GAAACTATATTAGCACGTCGTTTTAGTTTTACTTCGTTACGTCATCACTGGCACTATCTGCAGCACTCTTAGCGGCAGAAGTAGCAGATTTGACTGCTGATGTAGCTGTCGACCCAGTTTCACTGGCTTTGTCCGCGGTGGCACTAGCGAGTGATTTTGCCGAACTGGTAGTTACTTTGGCAGCACTGGTTGCCTTTTCACCAGCCGACTGAGCACTCTTTTCAGCAGCAGAAGCAGCCGATGTCAATTTGCTATCAGCTGAAATTACGATGTCATCGCTGTCGTCTTCATCATCTGTTTCATTAACACCGTTTAGCTCATCACGTAAAGACGCGGTTTCATCGTCAAAGTCGTCGCGTTTTTGACGGAAACGATCACGAATCGAGGCACCACGGTCTCCTAACGAACCAGCAAAATCGTGGGCTGATTCATTGGCAGAATCAGTGTAATCCTTTAATGATTCCTTAGCGTCGTCAACGGCATCGGCTGCGTAAAATGCGTAGTCAACTGCACGGTCGCGAACGGCTTGGTAACGTTCAGTTGCTTCTTCACGCAATTTGTCGCGCTGCTCTTGTGTCAACGAACGGTACCCAGCATATGCTGCGGCACCACCCAACAATAATCCTAACCAGAATCCTTTAGCCATATTATCGTCCCTCTTTCACGTTATTTAGTATTTGTCCTTGCTTGTTTCTTGTTTTGATGGTTACGGTACATTTTGTACACGGAGTTCGCTGTCTTAGTCGCAACCCCGACTTTACCAGCACCTTTCCCCGTGGTTGTCACTCTTGTCGTTAAATCACGTGTTGCACTGTTTAAGTCCGAAACGCTTTCACCTAAGTCAGCGGCAGCCTGAAACACAGGATCCACCGTAGCTACTTTATGATTAACATCGTCCAGAAGTTCGTTTGCATTACCCAAAATGTCTTCGACCTGCTTGGATAAAACATCCACGGAACTACGAATGACTGCTACGCTCTGATTAACTTCATGGAACGTGCGCAGTAACACCATCAAGAAAATACTAATGAAAATTGCCAAAATCAAAAATGCAATCGCTGCAATTACGCCACCTGTCATAAACCTGCCTCCAACTTTTCATAATGAAACGTGTGCTTAAAAACAGCATACCATAAACCACAAACGGACAAAACCGTTTTCAATCGCGATCCATTATTCAACCGTCTTTATGTTGGTTAATTCTGCCATTTCTGCATCGCTCAACTCAATACTAGCAGCCGCCGTATTGCTGAAAAAGTGATTTAAATTAGCGGTCCCCGGAATCGGTAAAATAACATCAGAGTGGTGAAGTAGCCAAGCTAAAGCAATCTGCGCAGGTGTTGCACGATGTTTTTTTGCAATTCCCGTCAACGGTCCATTTTCCGTTGCCAGCTGGCCAGTCGCTAATGGATACCAAGGAATAAACGCCATGTGATGCGCTTCGGCATATTTCAAGACATCCTCATCTTGTCGATCAATCAAATTATAACGATTTTGAACAGACGCAATTGGTGTGATTTTTTGAGCTGCCTCTAGCTCAGCAACGCTCACCTGACTCAGACCAATGTGTTTGACCTTCCCTTCGCGCTGCATGTCCGCCAAAACACCAACCTGCTCTGATAGCGGATAATCCGAATCAATCCGATGCAACTGAATCAAATCCAGACTATCAAGTCCTAACGTGAAAAGGTTCAGCTCAACTTGTTGACGTAAGTAATTGGGATTGCCCAATGGTGTCCATTTATCCGGTCCTTGACGGGTAAAGCCAACCTTCGTGGCAATCAGCTTATGTGCGCCCTGGTAATTGACCAATGCCTGTTTGACATAGTCGTTTGCAAACAGCGGACCATAAGCATCTGCAGTATCAATAAAATTAACATCGCTATTTAATACCGCATCCATCACACTCACCGCATTTTTAGGATCCTGGCTGGGGCCCCACACTCCCGGACCAGGTAATTGCATCGTGCCATAGCCCAATCGATTAACGATTAAGGTATCGTCGAACGCGAATGTCTTTGCTACCATCTATTCTTTTCCTCCGTAAATCACCGTCAATTCAGGTACAATTTGCCCATCACGCGTGCAAAATTCAATCTTCGTTTGACTATCTGTCACTGTGACCAGCGCAAACGTGCCGCCCAAATGAGCATATTCGCCCCGTGGTTGACTGATACTGCCTGGATTCAAGAAAACGATGCCAGACGTTTGAACCACACCTAATTCATGAGAGTGTCCAAAAAAAGCAAAGTTCGCCTTTGCTTCCCGAGCAGCCAATGCCAATGCCGTTAAGTCCCGTTTAATTTGGTAACGATGGCCATGAGTTAAGAAAATTCGCTGTCCTGCCACTGTCACTGTTTGCACCTGTGGGTAGTTAGCATCGAAATCCATATTGCCGCCGACTACGTGATAGGTCGACCACAACACATCATCAGCAGGCAATTCTGAATCACCACAATGAAACAGCGCGTCAACCTGCGAGCTAAACTGCTGCTTCAATTTGACTAAAATATCCCGGTCGCCATGACTGTCACTTACTACCAACATTTTCATTAGTCTTCACGCCACCATATTGGAAATTGTTCCATCAATGAATCAAGTGCACGACCCCGGTGGCTAATTTCGTTTTTCTCGTCGATACTTAACTGCGCAAACGTCTTCTTTTTTGAAGAAACATAAAACAGCGGATCGTAACCAAAACCATCCTTGCCACGTTCTTCTCTTAGAATCGTACCGCGAACATCGCCGCTGACAAACAGGCGTTTACCATTTGGCTTAACCGCTACAATTGTGGTGTGGAAGTTGGCCGTCCGTTCGTCATCAGGAACCTTATCCATTGCCGCTAGCAACTTGCGATTATTTGCCTCATCATCATGATTGCCAGCATAACGAGCTGAGTGAATCCCCGGCGCACCATTTAATGAGTCGACCTGGAGACCAGAATCGTCCGCAATGATTGGAAGTTCCACCGTTTTGGCCAGTGCATCGGCCTTGATCTGTGCATTCTCGGCAAATGAACTTCCGTTTTCCGGTGGCATCGTTACGCCCGGGAAGTCCTTCAACGTTAACACTTTAATACCTAACGTTGCGAAGCGTTTGCGATACTCCGCAGCTTTGCCTTCATTTTGGGTTGCAATTACAATTGTATCTGCCATAACTAGCCTCCAACTTGTTATTGTCTTACACCACTAATAATGACCATCTTTTGCTAAAATTTCAATCAATGACCGCTTTATCCACGTTCATTCCCGATAATTCGAGCCACTGCATCGCGATTGTTTTAAACATCGTTGGTGAACCAGTTGTAAAGTAGTGGTCTTCGCCGACCTTGCGCGTTGCAGCCATGTGGTACACATCAAGCAACTGGGCGACGCCATTAACCGTCTCTGCACCAGAATCGATTAGCGTAACGCCACTACCCATTACATTTTGAATCAACGGCCGTAAGAGCGGGTAATGTGTGCACCCCATCACCAGTGTGTCGATACCGCTGTTTGCAAACGGCTGGAGACCTTGCGCGACAATTTGTTTCGCAATTGGCGCTTGATATTCATTACTTTCAACCAGCGTCACAAACTTAGGACAGGCAACACTTTGCACCTGAACTGACTTTTTTTGAGTGTGAATGGCACGAGCGTAAGAACCGCTTTTGACAGTTCCCTCTGTTGCGATAACGCCAATTTTGCCATTTTTTGAAGCACGAATAGCTGCTTTCGATCCTGGGTTGATCACGCCAATCACTGGAATCGTCATTTCCTTTTGTAAGGCTGGCAATGCCGCTGCAGTTGCTGTGTTACAAGCAATAACCAACATTTTAATGCCTTGATCCTCTAGAAAATGCACCATTT
>DMZB01000057.1 GCA_003482405.1 Lactobacillus sp.
AACAAGGTACTGTTAAATGGTTTAACGCTGACAAGGGTTACGGTTTCATTACTCGCGAAAACGGTGACGATGTATTCGTTCACTTCTCAGCTATCCAAGGTGACGGTTTCAAGACTTTGGACGAAGGTCAACACGTTACCTTCGATGTTGAAGACAGCGACCGTGGCCCACAAGCCACTAACGTTAACAAAGACTAATTATTGAGTCTTCAAAAGACATCCATCAATTTGGATGTCTTTTTTTGTACAAATTGCCACATCGTCAAGCAAATTACGAATAAAGGGCATGAAGTAAGACCGGCGTGACAAAACTTTCGATCACTGCCGCAATGCCATACAAGGCAGGCACGAGTGTCACCATATCAAATATGAGTGGTTTCGCCGATACTGGTGAGAAAGAGGCATCGTTTCGCCATAGTAACTGCACGCGTTGCTGCATGTCATGCGTGATCTGTGCGGCAATGCAAAGGCTTAGCAACTGGGCCGCAATTTCGAATATGCCATGTGGTAAAATACCGACCACCAAAAGAAGCAACGGGTGTGGACCGGCTAACACGATGCCCACGGTCAACGCGTTAATAGTGGCGAACAGCCAATATGTTGGAATGGGCAAAAAGGCAACGAGGACGTAGAACCACGCAAGACCATAATTGCGCAAAAAAAGTCGCCACGTTGAGACCCATCTCGTACTACGATTTGCAATATTAGTGTTAAAGCCAAGTGTCAGACCGTCTGTGGCTGCCTGAACGTCGATGTGAAAGAAATGAAAAATAAGTGGCACAATTAGCCAGACACTGATCATAAGAATCAGAAGATAGCCAGTCAGTGGCCAATAACGTGTCCGAAACTGGTGCCAGTATTGTTTTTCCGTAGCAATTTCCTCCTCAACCGAATTGGTATTATATCTAGCATACAGCAAACCCCTGTGAGAAAGATGCATTTTCACAGGGGTGTTTGTGTTTTATTCGGCTATGTTTGATACACAAATTAATTTTTCGAAAATAGTATTCTTAATTAAAAACACTTTTACGTTGGCTTCCGCGTTTCAAAATGCTCGCCTTTAAGGCCATCACTATCTGTCATGGTTAACGACACTTACGGGAATGAATGTTCCGGTTTCAAAGTCATACAAGCCCTGATCTGTGATCTTTAGGCTCGGGATGACTGGCAAACTCAAGAAAGATAATGTAATGAAAGGATCAAACTTAACGGAAGGGGCAATTTTGTGGAAGGCCTGATGTAAAGCGGTCAGCTGGCGCGCCGTTTGTTCAGCGGGTAGGTCACTCATTAATCCGCCAACAGGCAGGGGCAATACTTCAATGTGCTCGCCATCCACAACGGCCAGTCCGCCGTCAGCCTTAGTAATTGCCTCAATAGCACGTTGTATGTCGACATCATTAGTGCCAGTGACAATAAGATTATGTGAATCATGTCCAACACTGCTGGCAAACGCGCCACGTTCGAGTTTAAAACCGCTAACCAGCGCAACGCCAACATTACCCGTGTTGTGATGGCGTTCGATACTGGCAATCTTCATGATGTCTGTTTGCGGTTGCCACACAAATTGACCACCCGCTAATGAGACTTGACGAATAAGATGCTGGGCAGCGATGTGATTAGGGTCTACGCCAATCACATGAACCTGGCTGCTAGATAAGGGTAACGCCAGGTCTGAGGCTTGTAGGTGTTGATGGATATGTGTCAGCGTATATGGTTTTACAGAGACTGTTTTGTCTGCAGGCACTGTGCCTGTGGCCACCCAAGTGCCGGCCTTCATGACACGTTGAATATTAACGGTCTTGAGATCACTTACGATTACAAAATCGGCTATTTGTCCTGGAGTTAGTGCACCCCGGTCATTTAATTGTTCACCTTGAGCGGCGTTAAAACTGGCCATTGTATAAGCTAATTCAGGTGTTAATCCATGTGCCATTGCCAAACGGAGATTTGCATCAATTGAACCCTCGGACAGCAGGTCAGTGACGGTTTTTATCATCCGTACAGAATGCGAGACGTTGTGAAATCGTTGGTGTGACGGCTGGCAATAAATTGCATAAGTCGCGTTCAACGGTGCCTTCGCGCAAATAGACATAAAAGCCGGCTTGCACACGTTCAAGTAATTCTGCCGGTGTCGTTGCCTCATGATCACTACGAATGCCTGCCTGCTGATATGGCAACAATTCATGACCATGAAGGCCAGCCAAATGACCATCAGCCGGTAAATGATGTTGATGAGCATCCTGAATTTTTTTCAATAAATCAGGATTTTTATGAGCTAAGGCAGGGTAATCCATTACTTCAGCTAAACCATGAACTTGAGCCTCGTGATATAACGGTGACAAGTCACCAGCGTTTAGTGTCGCGCCAGCATGTTCAAAGGGTGCACACGGAACCGTTGAAGGTAGCATGAAAAAGATATCTAAGGCGGTCTGCTTTGCATCAGTCAACAAGTATTCGATACCCGGGCGGCCTGCGACATTTGCAATTTCATGGGGATCTGCGACAACACTTGTTACCCCATGACGTAATAATACCGATCCCAGTTGACTGGGCGTAAGTAGCGAGCTTTCGATATGCATGTGGGCATCAATAAACCCAGGAACGATGTACTGACCTTGGGCGTCCACCGTTTGATTGGCAGTGAATGGCTGATTGGAACCTACGGCGATAATTCTGCGGCCTTTGATCCATAAAGTGGTGTCTTCAAACGACTGTGTATAAACGTTCAGCACTTTACCTCCGGATATTTGCCAGTCCACAGATTGTAGCGGTGCTTCGTTTTGTGTGGATTGCCGGATTGTTTCGTTTAAACTGTTTTGTTGCATAAATGAACCGCCCTTTCATTTGCCAAACGTCCTGTTTAGAATTGACCGATTCACTATAATAAAAAAGCCGCTGCGATTTAGGCAACGGTCAATTAACACCGTCACATGATAGTGGTGGTGTTAATACTCATAGTCCGAAATTAAGGTTTCGGGTAGAAACGGGTCGACCGATTACGACGTTTATATGAGTTTTAATGAAATTTGATTGTTATTCAGGGTAGCATAGAAGACAGGTAGATACAACAAAAATTCTGCTAGTCGAACTTAAATCTTTTTGGAACAAAAAAGATTTTGAGGTGTAGCGATTACTGAAACTCAGTAAAATAGTTGTTATACTGAAAGCTGATCAGCCTTTTTAAAGCCGACCATCCAAATTTTGAAAAATTAGAAATGAGTGAGTTACAATGCGGCGACGCATACTGCAGGTGTTCATCACACTGATAAGCCTGTTGAGCATCCTTAATTTTGCCCCCACAGTAAGGGCAGCAACATACACAGCTACGGAGCAGCGACAGATCAAAAAAATACAACGCAGTTATCGTAAACTTAGCACGCGTGCCTATGACCAACAAAACAGTTATGCTGTACGACCATCGTTTGATCGAAAAATGGTCGCCGGAAAACTGACGAAATCCTATCAAAAGCAATTACTGGCCTCACTTAATTTCTATCGCCAAGTTGAAGGGTTGCCGCCCGTTTATTATGCTTTTAATGCAAATCAGCAGGCACAGGTGGCAGCAGCGGATATGGCAGCAGCCGGTAATTTTTCTCATGGTCTAAAGGATATCAAAAGACCTTCAGTCGTTAGCAAATCCCAGTGGCAAACAGGGCAACGCATTACGCTCAATAGTAATA
>DMZB01000345.1 GCA_003482405.1 Lactobacillus sp.
ATGCAGCAGGTACGTTGGCCATTATGGCAACAATTTTGGCGTTCTTCTTTGGTGGAATTACGTTTATCAACTACTGGTTAGGTATTAAGCCAATGGCTACACAAACAGTGCTGTCTCAAATTGGGGCGACTGTGTTCGGCCATGGGTTGATGTATTACCTGTTGCAAACGTCCACGGCGATGATTTTGGCGGTTGCCGCAAACACCGGGTTCTCGGCATTTCCAATTTTGGCCTTTAACTTGGCTAAGGATAAAAATTTGCCGCATGCGTATATGGATCGTGGTGACCGGTTGGGTTACTCCAACGGGATCATTACATTGGCAGCTGGTGCGATTGCGTTGATCGTTATCTTCCATGCACAAACGACATTATTGATTCCACTATATGCGGTTGGTGTGTTTGTGCCGTTTGCGTTATCGCAATCAGGAATGATCATTCACTGGCGTCGTGAGCGTGAGGGATTCTGGCAGGGGAAAGCGTTTATCAACTTTGTCGGTGCATTTATCTCGGCCGCCATCGCCATTTTCCTGTTTGTGACGCGATTCGGCAATGTATGGCCTTACCCAATCGTCATGGCTGTGTTGATGTGGATGTTCCATAAAATTCACTCTCACTACATGACGGTGGCTGAACAATTGCGCGTGGCCGCAAACATTGAGGCAAAGCCACATCACTATGATGGAGCAACGGTTATTGTGCTGGTCTCAAACGTTACCCGGGTGACGAAGAGTGCCATTGACTACGCTGAATCCATCGGTGATTACGTGATTGCCATGCACGTGTCGTTTGATCAAAATCCGGGCAAGGAACGCGAAACGGTGACAGAGTTCAAACGTGACTTCCCGAATGTCCGGTTTGTTGACATTCACTCGTCGTATCGGTCAGTTTCAGGACCCGTACTTCGTTTCTGTGATGTTATTGCCAAACGGGCGGCGGAACGAAACTACAGTACCACGGTGCTGGTGCCACAGTTCGTACCTAAACGACCATGGCAAAACATCTTGCATAACCAAACGAGTTTGCGGTTGCGTTCCGTGTTAAACTCACGTGAAAACATCATCGTATCAACTTACAACTACCACTTGAAACAGTAGTTACAGAAAACCACTCAGCCGAAATTAAGGCTGGGTGGTTTTTCGTGTCATTAGGAATGTAACGATACCCATTACACAAGATTTACCGAATGCATACATGGTGAACATCAAGGTGTTACGTTGATTCGCTATGCTTGTGTCAACAGGTCAGGAAGTGAACTGACCAAATAAAAGGTGGGGTTGAAACATGAGAAAAGCAGCATTGATTAGTGTTTTGGGTTTAAGCTTGGTCTTTGTGTTGGCGGGTTGCCAGTCGTCAAAGAGTGCAGGGGTTGCGAGCGCCGATAAAAAGATATCCGGTAAGGTCGTCGCTGTGGGTTCAACAGCCTTACAGCCACTGGTTGAACAAGCTGGTTCAACGTTTCAAAATGATCATTCTGGAGTGACCATCAACGTGCAGGGTGGGGGTTCTGGCGCTGGTTTAGGGCAGGTTTCAAAAGGGACCGTCAACATTGGTAATTCAGATTTGTTTGCACAAGAACAAAAGGGGCTTAATACCGCTGGAATGGTCGATCATCGGGTCGCCGTTGTGGGGATGGCACCGGTTGTAAATCCGGAAACCGGGGTCAAAAATGTGACTAAGCAGCAGTTAAAAGACATCTTTACTGGCAAAATCAGTAATTGGAAAGCAGTTGGCGGCAAGGATGAAAAGATCGTGATCATCAACCGTGCGAAGGGATCTGGTACCCGAGCGACGTTTGAAAAGTTTGGTCTTGATGGACAACAAGCCGTTCAAAGCCAAGAACAGGATTCAAACGGGACCGTCCAGAAAATTGTGAAAACGACGCCAGGCGCCATCAGTTACCTCGCATTTTCATACATTAAATCGGATCTGCAACCACTGAGCATTGATCACGTTAAGCCAACGGATGCCAATGTGGCGGACAATCACTGGAAGATTTGGTCATATGAACACATGTACACGAAGGGCAAAACAAGCGTCGTAACAAAAACGTTTATCAAGTTTATGACCAGCGAAGCGATCCAAAAGCACTTGGTAAAGAAGCTGGGCTACATTCCGTTGACCAGCATGCATGTGAACCGTGACGTTAATGGCAACCTGCACAAGGGCGCCTAAATTCGGGCCTAAATCTGATGCATAAATATAACTGTAATCAGACTAAAACGATTTAGAATTGGTAAGTAAAAACAGCGGCTATACTTGTGGTGAGTTCACAGGTACAGCCGCTGTTTCATTATTTTTCCGGTAAATAGGGCACTTCGGCGAACTCTTCGTCAAGTTTGGTCACGACTGCCTGACCGTTTGTTTTACTGGTCAGATCGGGGATGAAGTCATCGTTATCGCTGGCAACCAAAACCGTGATAGTTACCGCCACACCGTAATCGGTAGAAACCACTGAATTGACTTGTGCGGTCAACCAAGCGCTCAACGGTTCAGCAAGTTTGTAATCCAAGGTAATTTTATACCGGGTCAACGCCTTACGAACGAC
>DMZB01000089.1 GCA_003482405.1 Lactobacillus sp.
GGTAGAAGATTAATCACGAGAACGTGAAGGCCGCGGGGAACTACTCTAACGCTTTTAAGCAGACTATTGTTCCAGCTTGTAACCAGTAAGTGGCGGTTCATGACCCCCATTATGATGAACAACTTCAACGTTGCTCGGTGTTTTCCAATCATCATGGGCTTGGGTTTGTGCCATGTATAACTCTAACCTCTTGTAAATAGACTCGGCAATCGATAATTGTGCCGTGGTCATATAATGGTTCGGTTCGTTTGGCTGATCATAACCGGTCCAAACTGAAATGGAACTGTGCTGCGTGTAACCAGTGTACCAGGCATCCATGACGGCTGTGCTTGGCACCGTTGTAACGCTGCTTGGATAACCAGACTGACCAGTTTTACCAGCTTGGTGAAGTCCGTCGATATGCGCTTCTGGTGCCCAAATATCGGTTGGCACACCCTTAAGCATGTCCGTTAACATGTACGCAGTGGCGGCGGTCATTGACCGGTGAGAGGCGACGTTGAACTTGTGGGTCACACCATCAGCCGTGATGATTTTATTGACAAGGTGAGGGGTGTGGTAGGTTCCACCATTCGCCAATGCACCAAAGGCGGCAGATTCCTGCACGCTGGAAACGTAGGCCCCAATCCCATTTGAGTACTGCAAAGCGGATTTAAACTTCATTCCGTTTTGTGCCATAAATTGAGTGGCACGGCTTAATCCAACGGCCTCCAAAGTGCGAATTGCCGGAATATTCCGCGATTCAACCAGGGCTTTGCGCATCGTCAAGGTTCCTTGGTACTTACCGTCCCAGTCATTTAACGCAATGTTTGTCCCAGGATAATCATACTTAGTATCTTGAACGGACTTGAAGGTGGGCCACTGTTTGTATTCAATTGCTGGCCCATAGTCCATAAATGGTTTAATCGTTGAACCAGACGAGCGATCCGTTTGTGTGGCGCGGTTAAGACCAAAGGCTACATTTTGCTTCCGTCCACCAATCATGGCTGTTACTGCGCCAGTCTGTGGATCAGTCATAGTTACACCCACCTGAAGCAAATCACTCGGGAAGTTGACGTATTTGTCTGTGTTAACAATATCGTACAATCGTTTTTGTGCACCCATATTTAGGTTGGTATAAACTTTAATGCCTTCCTTGTAAGGGTTATAGCCTTTTTTCTCAACCTCTTTAATGACCTGTTGTAGGTACGCATCAAAGACCTTGTCGTTTGAATCCGTGCCATTCACCGTGTGATTGACCGACAAGCCGTCGTTAATTGGTGTTTTAAGACCGTCGCTTAATTGTGTTTTCGAAATAACCTTATTTTCGTACATCGCACGCAATACGGTGTCACGACGTTGTTTAGCGTATGTTGGATGTGCCACCGGATCGAAGTAGGTCGGCGATTGTGGCATCCCCGCTAACACCGCAAGTTGAGTGTAGGTTAGTTTGCCAAGCGACTCGTTATAGTAGTATTTAGCTGCTGTAGCCATCCCATAAACACCATTGCCCATGTACACTTTGTTGATGTAATACTCTAGAATCTGATCTTTGGTATAGTGTTTTTCAACGTAATAGGCCAAGGCAGCTTCCTGTGATTTACGCTTAAGGGTTCGATCAGAAGCTGCAGTAGAGAAGACCGATAGTTTGACCAACTGCTGCGTTAATGTAGAACCACCTTGCAGACCCAGTGAACTACCGTGAATATTAGCCAATGTCGCACTGATGATCCGCATTGGATCAATGCCGAAGTGATGTTTGTAGAAACGGCGATCTTCAATGGATACCACTGATTGTTTCAATAGCTTGGGAATGTCTTGCGAATGGACATAAGTTCGATTTTGAGCACCTAAATTTGAGATAACATTGCCACTGTCATCCAGAATTTCAGTCGAGTTCTGACTAGTCAATTGGGCTGTTGTGATCTTAGGTGCGCTAGATGCGTAGTATGCAAACAAACCACCGCCGGCCAGTAGGACCAATAAAATAATGCCTAAGAACCAGTATAAAATGGTCCGCCATAAGGGTCGCTTACGTTTTGGACCTGATGTTTGCAGACTGCCGTCATCGCCGTGATATCGGGCGATTCGTGACTGAGAATTATCGTTATTGTCAGACATGTTGCTCTCCTTAAACAGTTACTTCTTTTTTGCAATCAGTTGATCGACTGCTGATAAATAGGGCACGAGGGGATTGAGTTGATAAGGAATCAAAAAACCCTCTGTTTCAATATCAGCACGCGGAATCGACTTACGGCCGCCTTTTTGCTGATTATCCCAGAACTTAAATAGTACAGAGGCTGGCAATAAAAACGTGTCCCCCTCATTTGTAAAGCGAATAATTGCAAAGCCCACGCCACCGGCCTTCACACAAGCACGTAAATGTTCCACTTGATGCTCATGAAAGTTCTTTAGTGGAAACGATACTTTATTCTTGGTTTCCTTTGCGTCAAAATCGATGTAATGACCCTGATAGACGCCATTATAGTCGGTTGTTGATGGGTGCCTAAAATAGGCTTCTTTAATAGTTGCAGCAGACCGCCGTGGGTAATCAACCTTAACGATTTGAACCGGTGTTGGCTTTTTGTGAATCACCGCAATTCCGTTGGTTAGGTAATACTGATTACTCTCATTTAGCTCCGTTTCCAGCGACATACCACGATCACCATAGTTGGTTTTTGACATGGCATGAAGGGGCGAAGACTGTTTCACTGGTCCATGATAAGCTGCTCCGTTTGGATAACGGATGTTCACAACAGACCACACTCCTTAAATTATGTGGCAAACGCAAATTACAAGACAAAAGATACACCGACTGGTTGAATCATATTTAATGAAATCATTTTTAATGGTCAAACGTCTGCGCTACCTACTGTCATTAAGCGTTAATGCCACATTTTCTTACATTGCTCCCATTATATCAGATTTGTTGATTAGTCCACGAGAGTGTAATGATGTTAACAAAGCCGTAACTTATGTTTAATGTGTTTGTGATGAAAGAATGGTGTCATAATAAGTTATCCAGTTGAAAGAGGAGGTTAAAAATGAGTCGATTATGGGTAACCGGCTACCGCAGTTACGAACTGGGCATATTCGGTTCGACAGATCCAAAACTGACGGTGCTAAAGTATGCACTTCGGCAAACCTTGATCAACCAGGTCGAAAACGGCGTCGACTGGGTCATTACTGGCGGCCAATTGGGGGTCGAACAATGGGTCATTGAAGTTGTGAACGACCTAAAACCAGATTATCCTCAGCTCAAAGTGGCCATGATGTTAACGTTTGCGGAGTTTGGCAATAACTGGAATGAAAACAATCAGGCTCAGTTGGCCAACCTACGCGAACAGGTTAACTTTTCTGAATCAGTGTCTAAACAGCCTTACCAATCACCACAACAATTAAAAAATTATCAAGCCTTTATGCTTTCTCACACAGACGCCGCGCTTTTAGTATATGATTTAGAACATGAGGGCAAGCCAACATATGATTACTTGGCGATTAAGGCTTTTAAAGATCAGCATCCCTATGAAATGACCCTCATAGATTTTGACTGGCTACAGGAGAGTGCCGATGAATATCAAGAAAATCATCGACAGTCATTTTAATTTTCGCCAACATGCGATACAATACTTAAAGTCGTGTTTCGACAGATAGATGATGAGGTGTAACGTTCATGCAAGAAATCAACTTTACGACGCAGGATATTCTGCAAAAAGAATTCAAGGAAAAGCGAATGGGAACTGCCTACGATCCAACAGACGTAGATAGTTTTCTGGACTTAGTAATCAAGGATTACGAAACGTTCAATCGCGAAATTTCTCAACTCCGTGCGGAAAACGAACAGTTATCCGGCAAGGTTGATGATTTAACGCGTCAAGTCAGCGCGCGCCAATCCGTTCAGAGTAATACTGAGACTTCAACGAGCCAAGCAAATAACAGTGTCACCAACATGGATATTTTGAAGCGACTCAGTAACTTGGAACGCCATGTCTTTGGTTCTCAACTAGACAGTGGCAACAGTGCGAACAACCAACAGGGCCAAGACACTTTTAATACCGGCTCTCAATCTGGCTGGAACGACTAATACTTTATTGTTAACCAATTTTGCAAATTTCGGGTAATTGGGCGCAACTTATGTTGTGTCAGGAAAGTCCATGCTCGCACAGGCTGTGATGCCTGTAGTGTTCGTGCTCAGTGAAAAAATAAGCTGGGGTGCCTCTTTTGAGGTAACGGCGGGAAAACGTTGCTAAGGCTTCGGCTATGCGCTAGTATCCCTGAAAAGTGCCACAGTGACGAAACCAGTATGAAAACATGCTGGGTGGAACGCGGTAAACCCCTCGAGCGGGAAACCCAAACTACGGTAGGGGAGCTTCACATAGGTAACTGAACTGATTGTGGGGGAAGGTCTTTGACCTTGAGATAGATGATTACCACGGAGTAGATTACGCCTGACATCTACGAAGTACAAAACATGGCTTACAGAAATTTGCAACAGGCAGGACCTTCTCACGTGTGAGAAGGTCCTTTTTTTAGTCTTTAATGAGATCCATTACCCCCCCCAAAAAAAAATACTGAGTTGAAACTACTCAACTACATGTGCAGTAGCACCAACATGTTGCAAATGGTAAGATGGTTATCGAGTTATGGATATTTTAGGATAGATAAAATCAAATCGCGTTGAATCACGGACAAAAGATTGTTCAGCAGTGTATTGACCCGTGATTAAGGAGTAAGAAATGCAAAAATTTCAGTTAATTGCAACATGTGCCGCCGGAATCGAAGCTCTGGTAGGTAAAGAATTACGTGACCTTGGCTACGAAACTCAAGTTGAAAATGGTCGCGTCCGTTTTTCCGGCACCATTGAAGATATTCTAAGGGCGAATCTATGGTTACGGACTGCCGATAGAATTAAAATCGTGGTCAAGGAATTTCCTGCACTGACCTTTACAGAGTTATTTGATGAGACACGCGCATTTGCTTGGGACAGTTTGTTGCCCATGGACGCGAATTTTCCTGTGGAAGGGCGTTCACACAATTCACAGCTGCACAGTGTGCCAGACGCACAGGCCATTGTTAAAAAAGCAATCGTCACACAGTTAAGCGATGTTTATCACCGACGGACACGGCTACCGGAAACTGGGGCAAGATTCCCGTTGGAGGTCGCCATCAACAAAGATCACGTCATGTTAACACTGGACACGACCGGCGATTCACTGTTTAAACGCGGTTATCGTGTTGCCAAAGGGGATGCGCCGCTGAAGGAAAACATGGCGGCTGCGCTCATCTTGTTGACACATTGGACACCCGCTGACATGCCGTTTTTAGACCCAGTTAGTGGTTCTGGCACATTGCCCATCGAAGCTGCTCTCATTGCGCGAAACATTGCACCTGGTTACAACCGTAAGTTCATTTGCGAAGCTTGGCCATGGGTCGACGCTGAAATTGCCGACAAAATTCGCGATGAGGCTGATGAAAAAGCGGACTACGACAGTGAGTTTGACATTTCGGGCAGTGATAATGATCCACAAATGGTTGCCATCGCCAAAAAAAATGCACAGGCTGCTGGATTGAGCCAGGATGTGCACTTCAACGCGGCAGACGTTACGACATTTACAACAGATAAGATCAACGGTGTGATTGTGGCTAATCCACCATATGGTGAACGTTTGAGTGATCAAACGGCTGTCCGCGCTTTGTACAAGGGCATGGGCAAGGCCTTTAGACCGCTGGCCACCTGGAGCAAATATATTTTGACCAGTGATTTGGACTTTGAAACTGCCTACGGTCAACGGGCAACAAAAAAACGCAAATTATATAACGGTGCACTTCGGACGGACCTTTATCAATATTGGGGCAAGCCCGTTTGGCACCATAACAACTAGATAACTCACAATTAGGAGATGGTGGAATGACCTCAACCATGACACAATCCGAACAAGACTTTCGCGCCCTGCTTAAAGAGATGAACTTGCTTGATACGACAAATGCATTACTGGACTGGGATGGGCAAACGTACATGCCTGAAGACGAAAGTGACATGCGGGCTGAGCTAGTCAGTTACGTTGGTCAAAAAAGCTTCCAACTGGAGACCGGTGCCAAAATGAAGGCTTTTGTGGACCAATTCACCGACCAACCGGAACTTTTAAGTACAGACGGCAAATTACTCTTTAAAAAAGTAAAAAAGAATTACGACTTGAATGCCAAGGTCCCAGCAGCGGAAATGGCTGCTTATACAAAGTTAATCAGTAAGGCGCAGTCCGTTTGGATGAGTGCCCACAAGCATCAAAGTTACGCCGAGTTTAAACCGTACTTAAAACAAATCATCGAAGCAACTAAACGGCTAATTCAATACTGGAAGACAGACCAAAAAACGGACTACGATGTCTTATTGGATCAATATGAGCCTGGGATGACTGTGGCAATGCTGGATCCGATTTTTACTCAGTTACGTGATGGTGTGACTGATTTACGTGCTCAGATTGCTGATCATGGAGATCAGCCTAATGATCAGTTCATGCATCGGTACGTTTCAGAGACTACCCAAACTGAGCTTTCAAGAGATTTCGTGTCACGGTTAGGGTTTGACTTCAATAAGGGTAGTTTAGATATTTCGATGCACCCGTTTACGGTCGGCATGAATCGTAATGACGCCCGGATTACGACACGCTATGGCGTTCACGATTTTCAAATGTCCTTGTTAGGTTCAATTCATGAGGCCGGTCATGCGCTGTACCAGCAAAATATCGATCCAAAATGGGACTTCACACTGCTGAGTGGCGGCGCATCAATGGGCATCCACGAAAGCCAGTCACTGTTTAATGAGGTCATGATTGGTCGTAATTATGATTACTGGAAACATGAATACCCGCGTTTTCTTGAACTCACTGGTGAAACATTCAGTGACATTGATTTTGAAACCTTTTATCGCGGCTTTAATACCACACATGCCAGTTTGATCCGAACTGAGGCTGATCCGCTGACTTATCCCTTGCACATTATTATTCGTTATGAGCTGGAGAAGGCCATCATTAATGGCAACGTCGATGTTGATGAATTGCCCTCAATGTGGAATCAGATGTACCAGGACTATTTAGGTATCACACCAGATAATGATGCTGACGGGATCTTACAAGACATTCACTGGGCGGGCGGCGACCTGGGCTATTTCCCAAGTTATGCGCTAGGGCATCTGTACGCTGCACAGTTTTTACACGCGATGTCTCAAACACTGGATCTGCCAAAGATATTTGCCAGCGGAAATTATCAACCATTAATTGATTGGCGAAAAATCAACATTCATCAATTTGGGGCTTCAAAAGAGCCAAACCAGATCGTGAAGGACGCAACCGGTGAGGCATTATCACCCAAGTATTGGTTAGCTCATCAACAGTCCGTTTACAAACGGGTTTATCGACTATAGCGCCAGTTCGTCATGACTTCTTGAACGACTGTGAATAATTCATGAAAAGCGGCCACAGAAAGGCATTTTTTCCTTTCTGTGGCCGCTTTCGTATTCAAATTTAAAATCAATAAGTGTCGTAAAAATGGTCGGCCATTCTGCTTAATGACTTTTCAGAACTATTGAAATCCGTTAAATATTGGCGGGATCATGCACGACACAAATTGCCGTGTGCTAAGCTTGGCCTTGTTGATGTAAAGCCTGTAAAGCCAAACGATGAGCACCCATATTTTGGTGGTCAGGCACCCACTGTGTGACGACCAAGGCAAACGAATCCTGGAGCGCTAAGAGTTCATCAGTTAAGACGGGATAGTGCTTTGTTACACCCTTACCAACAGCATCAGCGACCAACCGGCTATCCGTAAAAAACATCACCGTTTCATCACTGGTCGCCATTGTTTTAGCCGTTTGAAATCCGATGATTGCGGCCTGAAATTCGGCTTCATGATTGTCGACAGCGGTGACTTTTTGTTTAAACGGATATTGGTGGCCGTTTTGAACGACTAAAATACCGGCGCCACTAGGTTGTTGCTTCATTTTTGGGTGAATTGCGACACTCGCTGCATCTGTATAAAGTTTGATCATCATCTTAGTCCTTAAATTTGGTAAAATAGAAGTTGTTGAAAAGAAAGGGGTTTTACCACAACCATGGATACACAACGTTTTTTTTATCGGCCAAGCGGCTTAACGGCTGTCATTATTTGGTCATGGGTAGCCATTTTCTTTTGTGGTGGCGTGATTTTCCAGTATGAAATGGCGAAGTTTAATTGGCCTGCCATCATTATTGCCTGCTTATTTGTGCTGTTGCTCGCATGGGAATTATTGGGCCGACAATTAGTCTTCACTGGCCAAAATTTGATTGTTCGGCGTTTGTTTGCCCCGCGTGCACTGACTGTTAACATTCATCAGTTGGAACAATTGACGCTGTCCGGTCGAACCATGAGCTTTTCACTGTCCGGTAAGCGCTATCGTTTCCGCGTGACGAAACGAGCAATGACGCGCATCAAAAGTATCGTTTCTGCTGAAAATTCACATAATCCTAATCAAGACTAGTATACCAGACCATAAAATTGATTTGAGGAGAGGAAGTTGTTCATGACACAACCAAAAGATATTGAAATTGCTCAACAAACTAAGCTACAAAGAATTTCAGAAATTGCCGAAACGGCAGGCTTAACTGAAGATGAGGTCGAACCTTATGGCCGTTATAAAGGTAAAATTGACTTGCCCTTAACCGGTAATCGTAAACCTGGCAAACTTGTTTTGGTAACATCCATCAATCCGACGCCGGCTGGCGAAGGAAAAACAACCGTCACTATTGGTTTAGGTGATGGCCTCCGTAAGATCGGCAAACACGCTGTTTTAGCACTACGTGAGCCATCTCTCGGTCCAGTAATGGGCATGAAGGGTGGGGCCACTGGCGGTGGCTACGCTCAAGTTGCCCCGATGGAAGACATCAATTTGCATTTTAATGGTGATTTTCATGCCTTAACAACGGCCAATAATACGTTAGCGGCCTTGATTGACAACCATATTCAACAAGGCAATGCACTTCACATTGATCCACGGCGGATCAGTTTTCACCGCGTTTTGGACATCAACGACCGCGCCTTGCGAAACGATGTTATCGGCATGGGCGGACCGACTTCGGGGATGCCACGTGAAGAACACTTCGACATTACCGTGGCGAGTGAATTAATGGCCATCCTCTGTTTAGCAACTGATCTCCACGATTTAAAGGCGCGCATTAATCGGATGGTCGTTGCTGAAAACGTTGACCGTCAGCCGGTAACCGTTGCTGACTTAAAGGTTGGTGGGGCCATTGCACTACTACTCAAAGAAGCAATCAAGCCTAATCTCGTACAAACATTAGAAGGGACTCCGGCAATTATCCACGGTGGCCCATTTGCCAACATCGCGCATGGATGTAACAGTGTGTTAGCGACGCAAACGGCCCTCCAGTTGGGCGATTATGCAGTCACTGAAGCAGGCTTTGGCGCTGACTTAGGTGCTGAAAAGTTTTTAGACATCAAGGTGCCTGTGCTCGGCCAAACGCCTAACGCCATTGTTTTAGTCGCCACAGTGCGGGCCTTGAAACTGCATGGCGGACAAGCCTTAGCTGATTTAACAACGCCAAATGTGACCGCCCTTCAAAATGGTTTAGCCAATCTTGGCAAACACATTGAAAGCATGCAACGCTATCACATACCAGTCGTTGTTGCGATCAATGCCTTTACGTCAGATACAGCAGAAGAAATCAAAACAATTCAGGATTACTGCCAACAATTCAATGTCGAGGCTGTTGAAGCAGCCTCGACATTGAATTGTTG
>DMZB01000046.1 GCA_003482405.1 Lactobacillus sp.
TTAGTGTTTGATTTCCTGATGGTTTATGGTGCTTGGCAGGTTTTCTTCGGTGCACAGCCAGCAATGTTATTTGGCGTTGCAATGTCACGAACTAACGCTGGTATGGTAACCTTTCTCTTTGCAATGATCAGTTGGTCATTTTCTGCCATTCGCAGTAATTATCGCCGACAGGGATTGATGCTGATCAGCAACCTGAAGGGGAAAACGCTTTCTGAGGAAGAAACGAACGTGATTCGCCAGTTTAAATAATGATATTAACCGAATTTGAAGTTTGACAAGGGACTTCGTGTGATATTAGTCTGTCTGGATTGAATGATCCGAAGAATATAGTATTTCAAAGTTCTGAAAACTGCGTTTAAACCCAAGCCACCCTATTCCCATGTTCGGGAATAGGGTGGCTTTACTTTTATGCGGATTTTGAAAATGAATGTTTTTCATAGTTTTTTGCAGTGTTTATAGAGACATTTGAATTAGTGATACAGGAAGGACAAGTAGATGATTACGATTGGGCTTTCGACGTGGACGCGTCATCCACATTTGATTCACGAAGAACAACGCGATGTTCGCTTCGCAGAGTACGCTGGTGTGTTTCCGCTGGTTGAACTTGATACCTCGTTTTACGGTGTCCCTAGCGTCAAAACGGTGACCAACTGGCGCAATCAGGCACCGGACGGTTTTCAATACATATTAAAAGCGCATCAGGTGATGACCCGTCACGATGACGCGAAGCCTGGACAAGTGAGTGACGACGAGCGGTGGCAAACGTTTAGTCAGTTTCGTCGCGCTGTTACGCCGTTGGTCAAAGCAGGCATGCTAGCAACGGTGCTGTTTCAATTTCCGCCTTATTTCACACGTAACTTGGATCATATTCGGTATTTGCGCGAGGTACGCTTGCACATGGGCGATTTACCGGTTGCGGTGGAGTTTAGAGACCCTAGTTGGTACGCAGGTGGCTTAGCCAAAGATGTTTTTGAGTATTTGAAAAGTTTGTCACTCACTTATGTCATTGCTGATGAACCGAGTGATGGCAACCGTGGTGTGCCGTTTGAACCAATCGTCACGACACCTTCAACGGCCTATTTTCGATTTCATGGTCAAAACCGGCGTGGGTGGTTAGACCATCAAGGTGACTGGCAGAAGGACCGGACGAACTATCGATATTCCGCCGACGAATTACTTCGTCTAGGTGAGGCAGTAAAACAAGTGAGTCAACAAGTTGATCAAACGCTCGTCATTTTTAATAATAATGGCCATAAGGATGCTGCCGGCAACGCGGAATCGCTGCGTGACCAACTTGGACTCACATTTAATGGCCTGGGACCAACACAACTAGATTTGTTTTAGGAAATTCTGTTTGATAAACCCCATGGCAACGCAAAGTGCTATGGTATACTTATTCAGACTAACGAGGTGTTCGTGATGCCAAACATTGCGGGCTCACGGACTAAAGGAGAAGATTCTTTCATGGCAGAAAAAAAGCCAACTTACTACATTACAACGCCAATTTATTACCCGTCTGGCAAATTGCACATCGGGAATTCATATACGACCATTGCGGTCGATGCTGAGGCGCGTTACCGGCGGTTAATGGGCAACGACGTCTTCTTCCTGACTGGGACAGATGAACATGGTCAAAAAATTGAAGAAAAAGCAGAATCATTAGGTCAACAGCCCAAAGAGTATGTTGATGGAATGGCTGCTCAAATCAAAGAACTGTGGAAGTTACTGGAGATTAGTAATGATAAGTTTATTCGAACGACGGATGACTATCACGAAGCTGCCGTTCAAAAGATTTTTGATCAGTTATTATCCCAAGGTGACATTTATAAGGGTCATTACGAAGGCTGGTACTCTGTGGATGACGAAGAATTCTTTACGGAATCTCAGTTGGCAGAAGTGTTCCGTGACGACAACGGTAAGGTGACCGGTGGGAAGGCCCCATCTGGTCATGAAGTTGTGTGGACAGACGAAGAATCCTACTTCTTTAAGATGAGTAAGTATGCCGATTGGCTGATGAATTACTACAAAGAACATCCAGATTTCATTATTCCGAACACGCGGATGAACGAAATGGTGAAGAACTTCCTGGAACCAGGTTTGGAAGACCTTTCAGTTTCTCGGACCAGTTACAAATGGGGTGTGCCAGTTAAAACGGACCCGAAACACGTAATCTATGTGTGGGTTGACGCGCTCTCAAACTATATTACAGCGCTGGGTTATGGTAGCGATGACGACAGTAACTTCAAAAAGTACTGGCCAGCTGACGTGCAGATGGTCGGTAAGGAGATCGTGCGTTTCCACACCATTTACTGGCCAATCATTTTGCATGCACTCGGCTTGCCATTGCCTAAGCATGTTGTCGGTCACGGCTGGTTGCTGATGAAAGACGGCAAGATGAGTAAGTCCAAAGGTAATGTGATTTACCCTGAAACGTTGGTCGAACGTTACGGTTTGGATTCATTGCGCTATTACCTACTCAAGGCAATGCCGTTTGGCAACGATGGTGTCTTTACGCCAGAAGACTTTATTGACAAGATCAACTATGACCTCGCCAATGACCTGGGCAATCTTTTGAACCGGACGGTTGCGATGGTGAATAAGTATTATGACGGCGTTGTGCCGGCTTTCGAAAGTGACGTTAATGAACCAGACGCTGAATTAGAACAAACAGCAGTAGAGACGATTGCTGAGTACCATAAGTTGATGGAGAGCCTTCATTTTGCAGACGCGTTGTCAGCGGTTTGGAAGTTAGTTTCACGGACCAACAAGTATATCGACGAAACGGAACCGTGGACGTTAGCTAAAAAGGCTAATGACGGAGACGACAAACGTTTGGCCTCAGCCATGAGTCATTTAGTGGCCAGTTTGCGTGTCATTGCGTTGCTCATTCAACCGATCATGACGCATGCACCTAAGGAAATATTGGGTCAGTTGGGTCTGCCAACTGACGGCGATGACATGCAGATCGAAGGCCTGAGCATGGCTGGATTACCTGCAAACAGTCACGTTGTTGCCAAGGGGACGCCAATCTTCCCACGCTTAGACGCACAGGAAGAAGTCGACTTCATCAAGGCGCAAATGACGAAGACAGACAAGCAAAAGGGCCGTTCTGCGATGGCTGCTGCTGCCGATTCGCAGTGGGAACCTGAAAATGTCACCCTAAACCTGACAAAACCAGAAATTAAGTTTGATGAATTTGATAAAACGGAGATCAAGGTCGCTGAAATTAAGTCCGTTAAACCGGTTGAAGGCGCAGACAAACTGCTGCAATTCCGTTTGGACGCCGGTGACCAACAGAACCGTCAAATTTTGTCTGGCATTCACGAATGGTATCCGGATTACGAAAAATTAACCGGTAAGAAGGTGCTGGCTGTGACGAATTTGAAGCCGCGGAAGATGCGCGGTCAAATCAGCCAGGGCATGTTACTGTCTACTGAACGTGATGGCAAAGTGACCCTAGTTATCGTGCCAGACAGCCTCAATAACGGGGATGTTCTCGGCTAATTTGAATCAGCAGAGAAACGATGGAGACAAACATGGAAATTTTTGATTCACACACCCATCTGAACGACGACGCCTTTTACGAAGATGCTGACACGTATAATCAACACGCCGCTGCGTCGCATGTAACACGAATCATGAACGTGGGCTCTGACGCCAAACTCAATGAGCGGGCAATTGAACTGGCCCACCACTACAACAACATGTGGGCTGCCGTTGGTTGGCACCCTGAAGAGGTTGAGACTTACAATAATGCTGCTGAGGAAACCATGATTGGTCAGCTTCAGGACACTCGCGTAATGGCGCTTGGCGAGATCGGTCTAGATTATCATGTCGACAACTTGAATGCGGTGGTGGAGGATCAAAAACGCATTTTCGCGCGTCAGGTGGACATTGCAAAATCACTCGGGAAACCCGTTGTGATTCATAATCGTGATGCGTTTGAAGACACGTATGCCATTTTAAAAGCTGCCGATATCCGTGATATTGGCGGTGTGATGCATAGCTTTAACGGCGATCCTGAATGGCTCAAACGCTTTCTCGATTTGGGCATGGTGGTTTCATATTCCGGTGTGGCCAGCTTTAAGAATGCACATGAAGTACACGATTCTGTGAAGCAGACGCCTTTGGACCGAATGCTGGTAGAAACGGATGCACCATATCTGACACCAGAACCTCACCGTGGCGAGCAAAATGAACCAGCTAATGTTGCTTTTACTGTGCAGGCCGTTGCTAAATTGCGGCAACAAAGTGAACTGGAAATTGCCGACGCTACTTATGCAAATGCCAACCGCTTTTTTGGAATCGAAGATTAGATGGCAAAATTAAAAGAAGTGTTAGTCGTTGAAGGTAAAGATGATACCAAACGGATTCAGCAGGCTGTTGATGCAGATACGTTTGAAACTAATGGCTCGGCATTGAATGCTACGAAGTTGGCGCAGATCAAACAACTGCAGGCTACGCGTGGTGTGATCGTGTTGACGGATCCTGATTTCAACGGCGAACGGTTGCGCAAACTAATTAGTGCAGCCGTTCCTGAAGCTAAACATGCCTTTATCACCCGCAAACAGGGTGTACCAGAAAATGCTGGGGGCAGTCTTGGTGTCGAACATGCCTCAGTTGAGGTGATCAGAGCCGCATTACAACATTTGTCGACCGGCACTCAGGATGATCAGCCACTGATTTTTCAACAAGATTTGCTTCGTGCTGGACTGATTGGACAACCGGATTCAAGGCAACGACGTGAACAATTAGGCGAGGCCTTGAATCTAGGTTACGTTAACGGCAAGCAATTATTGAAACGATTGCAACTATTTCAGGTCAGTCGTGAGGATTTTGATCAGGCGGTTGCCAAACTAGGGTGATTGTCGAGCTTCCACTGTATAAAATGACTGTTTTCAAGGAGATTAGATGACAGATTCAACGCGGGCTAACCGCCCAGACATTGCAAATCCCGTTCGTACACGGGCAATTATGAACACGTACGGCATTGCCGTTAAGAAGAGTTTGGGCCAAAACTTTTTGTCCGACGTTAATATTTTGCACAATATTGTCAGTGCAGCGGAAATTACTGATACTGATGATGTCGTCGAAGTTGGCCCCGGGATTGGCGCATTAACTGAACAGTTAGCGCGTTCAGCGCGGCGGGTGTTGGCTTTTGAAATCGACCAGAACTTGATTCCTGTTTTAGCGGAAACGTTGGCCCCATATGATAATGTCACGGTCGTTAACGCGGACATTCTAAAAGTCGATTTAGCTGAAGAAATTGCGGAAAAACTACCGGATGCAAAAAATGTCAAAGTGGTTGCGAACCTGCCATATTACATCACAACGCCCATTTTAATGGGACTGGTGAGTGCACCAATCGATTTTGCAGCGATTGTCGTCATGATGCAAAAGGAAGTGGCGGAACGACTCAGCGCGGAACCCGGAACGAAGGCTTATGGTGCCCTAACACTAGCTGTGCAATACAAGATGCAGGCAAAATTGTCCTTTACCGTTTCACGCACAGCGTTTATTCCACAACCCAATGTGGACTCTGCGATAGTGACATTGACACCGCGCGAACCGTTAAAAGAAAAGCCATTTAGTGACGAGGCGTTGTTTAGATTGATTCGTGGGTGTTTTGCACATCGGCGGAAAAGCCTATGGAACAACTTGCAGAGCATTTTTGGTAAGGCACCGAAAACGAAGAATGAAATGCAGGGCGTTTTGGATGAATTGGCACTGCCACAGTCGATTCGTGCAGAAAGGCTATCATTAGAGCGATTCATTGAGTTGACAAACGTTTTACATACGCACAATCTGTTTTAATTTGATGACAGATGTACGTGGTTTCTACAAAGGAACAATTGCAAAAAAGTCTTGACCATGATATACTGTTATGCATGTGAGGTGAATTGCATGCCAGTAACATTACAAAGTATCAAGGCTAGACTGGACGCTAAATTGGGTCAAAAGTTGATGGTTGTAGCGCAAGCGGGTCGCAAAAAGGTGACAAAACGCCGCGGCACACTCAAAGAAACGTATCCGGCTGTTTTTGTGGTTGACCTCGATCAAGAGGAGAACTCATTTGAAAGAGTCTCTTATAGTTACACAGATGTGTTAACTAAGAATATTGAAATTGCGTTTGACGAAGATTAATCCGCCAACTAAATTTTGCGAATGGAGCTCATTTCCTGTATTGGAAATTGGAGCTTTTTTTGTGCGCTGAATTAACTGTACGCCGGTGGCACTTGTGATGGGACTGTAATATACTAACGTTATATATTTTATTGGCAACGGGGGTGAACGTTACGGAGACACTTGAAAAAGCGCCAGCCAAGTTGAACTTAAGCCTTGATACGCCATTTCATCACCACGATGGCAGTGAAGAATGGGATATGGTGTTAACCTCGGTAGATTTAGCCGATTATGTCGCCATCAAAACGTTGGGACGTAATGGACGCATTAAGGTCACCACGGACAGTGGCTTTCTGCCAAACGATCATCGTAATCTTGCATATCAAGCCGCGCATTTACTGGCCACCACGTATGGCCGTAAAGAGGCCATCAATATTCACATTGAAAAACACATTCCGGTAGCAGCGGGTATGGGCGGTGGATCATCCGACGCGGCGGCCGTTTTGAGAGCACTCAACCGACTGTGGGAATTGAATTTGGATCAGGAAACACTCTGCAAGCTGGCTTTGCAAATTGATGCCGATGTACCTTATTGTGTCTGTAGTCAAACAGCACATGTGACGGGGCGCGGCGAAATCATTTCGCAACTTCCAAAATTGCCTGCAATGTGGATCGTGATCGCAAAACCGAAGATCAGTGTGTCAACACCGTCAATTCTAAGGCGTATTAACTACACTGAGGTACAGCACGCAGACACGCAAGCATTAGTTGCAGCAATCCAACGTAATGATTACGATGGCGTGTGTGAAACTGTTGAGAATGTGTTGACACCAATCACGTCACGTTTGTATCCAACCATCACGCACTTAAAGGAACAGATGACCCGTTTTGGTGCTGATGCTGCAGAAATGAGTGGTACAGGCCCAACTGTGTTTGGTATCTGTCGAAAGCAGTCACGTGCACAACACGTGGCGAATGGTTTGTCGGGCTTCTGTCGTGAAGTTCACGTGGTTCGACCGGTGAGTTTGCATACAGACTTCGAGCAGTCCTCAACACCGGTTCGTTAGTTATTCGATGGTTTTGTAAGGAGTGATGAGATGGATAAAAAAACGTTACTCAAACGTGGTTTGGTGGCGATGGCTGCCAGCTACACAGCGTTGATTGGCGCAGGATACACGGTTTATTTACTGGCCACTGGTTGGTCCAATAAACAGAAGTTGGCTGGCCGTAAAGCTTCGTTTGCCGAAAACACGGATATCGAAAATGAATGGTTCAAGCATCAGGTACAGGCGCCTTGGTCCATTAAAACTGAGGATGGGCTCACACTTCGTGCCACATTTTTACCAAACAGTCACGGGAATGGTAAAGTTGCCATTTTAGCGCACGGTTTACATCATTCACGCGAACAGATGATTCCGTATGCGCGGCTCTTTATGGACGATGGCTACAGTGTGCTGATGCCTGATGCTCGTGCGCATGGGCGTAGTGATGGCAACGTGATTGGCTTTGGTTGGTTGGACCGTACGGACTATCAACAGTGGATTGACGCCGTGATCGCTAATCAGGGTGAGCAGGTGAAAATTGTGTTGATGGGGATCAGCATGGGTGCCACGACGGTCATTGCGACCAGTGGGCAGGTGTTGCCTCATAATGTACGTGCAATTGTTGAAGACAGTGGATTTCGCAATGTCTTTCAGGAAGGGAAATTTCGTTTATGGCACAAATATCACGTTCCCAGCAGTGTGCTGATGCCAATTGCAAACGATTTTGCCAAACACATGGCAGGGTATGCCTTTCGTGAAGGCGACATTCTGGCAGAAATCGAAAAAAATAAACTGCCGATATTAATGTTTCATGGCGCTAAGGATAAAACGGTACCGGTCGGTGACGCATATGCGCTATATGATCGCGCAAATGAGCCAAAGCAACTGGTTATTGATGATGAAGCAGCTCATATTTCAAGTATTCGTACGCAACCAAGTCAGTACCGACAGACGTTGGCGGAATTTTTGAAAAAGTATGTCTAGTGTGAATTAAATGAACGCAACTAAAAATCGGAGCGGTGATGAACCCCGGTTTGAAAGCGAGTATTAACGAAAAATCACGCCATTCCCAAAGTACTGGAATAGGGTGATTTTTCGTTAATGCTTGTTCTTAAATTGACTTATAGATCAGTCTGATTTTTGATTTGAAGTCGTAAACACGGTTGATTGTATTTTGAGAACAAATTTAAAATGAATTGCGGAATTGTGCCAATAAAGCTTCATCAGCAGCTTGACGTTCTGCGCTCGTTATCTTTTTGGTGACAACTTGCTTTGGATCAGCCAGCCCAGTGGGGGATAAAGCTAAAATACGTGTCGCAACGTGTTTAACAAACGTTTCATCATGTGAGACAAACAATATGGTCCCCGGGTACGAGGTTAGAAAGGCCTCAAGGGCCCTTAGTGTCGGTAGGTCGAGATAGTTAGTCGGTTCATCTAAAATCAGCGCGTTAGCATCGCTCAGCAGTACCTTGACGAGCGAAACTTTGACGCGTTGACCACCGCTTAAGTTCTGCACCGCCACATCAAGCGCGTTTGCTTTAAAACCAAATTCCGCCAGCACCGTGCGTACGACAGCATTTTCCTGTTGTGTGTGAGTGGTGACGTTTGTCCAAATGCTGGCTGTCAAATCGAGCCGGCTCATATTTTGCGCAAAATAGCCAAATTTGACGGCTGGGTTTACGGTGATGGCAGTAGCGTCATTGGCTAGAATGGCACGTAATAACGTGGTTTTACCCACTTGATTTGGCCCCGTAATGGCAATGCGCTCGCCACCGCGTAAGACGAAACTGAGATCCTTCACCAAAGTCCGTTCACCAGCCTGTAAGCGTAAATGTCGAACGGTGACTGGCGTATGCCGGCCAAGTGTCGCAAATTGTTCCACACGCAACGTGACTTTTGGTTGTTCAGATGGCTTTGCCACTGGGGTCAGCGATTCAGCATGATCCTTCATAACCCGCGCGGCCTTGGTCATCTTACCCTTTTATCGGCCTGTCTCTTATAACCATCT
>DMZB01000290.1 GCA_003482405.1 Lactobacillus sp.
CCGTTGGCCCAACATGCACGTTCAATTTGTAGACGTTCGTCAAACGCCGTTTCAGCATGTGCCTGGGCAGTTAATCGTCGTTTAGTTTGTGCCAACAAGTTGACGACGCCTTTACGTGGATCATCTGCCAGCGAAACCATCAACGGATCATCAGCCCGTTCGACGTGTGCGAGTTGCCGTTTTAATTCAGCAATCGATGGACGTTTGACTTTCGTCTCAACGCTTTCCTCAGTGTCAGCCATGAGTTGCCTCAATATCCGTGGACTGTTCGGAATCTTCCGTCAAATCACTAGGCGTATCAAATGTAAACCGACCTAATTTGCCCTTTCGGAGGTCAAAAATCAGCCGCTCACTGGCCTTGTCGTAGTCATCCTTAAAGCCCAATCGTTTGGTGATTGCTAGGAGTAGATCCACGTCACTGAGCGTTAATTCGTCAACGCTCAAATGATAACGATCCGCCAACTGAGCCAGTTTGTCGTGTTCACGCATATATTTAATGGCATAAAGTGCGACATCATCCTTAGCAAATAGTGAATCCTTGATTGCACCTGTCAGCGCCAATTTCTGGCCAACCAACGGATCGTCAAACTTCGGCCACAAAACACCTGGCGTATCCAACAACTGCAGGTCCTCGCTGGCCTTTAACCATTGCTGTTTTTTGGTGACGCCGGGCCGATCACCAGTGATTGCGACCTTTTTGTTCACCAGCCGGTTCAATAATGTCGATTTACCAACGTTAGGAATACCGGCCATGACAGCACGTATCACCGGTGTCTGAATTCCCTTTGCCGTCGCGCGTTCTTGTTGCGTTTTAAGCACTTCTCGAGCAGCCTTGACCAGATTATTGACCAGTTTTCGATCATTAACATCGATCGCGATCACCGGCTGATTGTGCTCACGATAATAGCGCACCCACTCACCCGTAATTTGTGGATCAGCAAGATCACTTTTTTCAAGGACTAAGAGTGTCGGTTTTTGGGCAACTGTCGCCCGCAATTCTGGATTTCGTGATGACTCCGGAATCCGTGCGTCGACCAGTTCAAACACAATATCGATAACTTTTAAATTTTCACGTAGTTGGCGAATGGCCTTCGCCATGTGACCGGGATACCACTGAATAGTAGCCATGAATTGAAACCTCCTTTGTAGCAAGACCTTCTGTGCTTGCAATTTCTTGTTTTTCTATTTTTGAACAAAAGTAAAATTTCTGAGAATTTTCCGGCACAAACCGTACTTTTATGAAAAGACAACGGAGGCCTGCCTTACCCAGCGTTACTGAATTAAAATAATGTTCGGCAGCAGAAAAAATGAATAATCAATCATTTCTTTTTCCAGCAAAAAGGTGAAACGCTCAAACATAGACATACGTTAACTTTAACATTTTTGACTCTCCATCCATAATCCGAATTGTTTTTGAAAAACCTACAACAACCAGACCAATATTTCTGAAGGTAATTTAATTATATCTAATTTCACTTTAATGTATCTTTTTCTTTGTATCCCTGACAAGAAGAAGTAATTCATTAGCATATGTTGAGATACAAAATACGATTCACAAGATACAAAGCTATATGAAAATCCTCCATGCGTGAAAAGCAAACGTTAGATGTTTGCCTCTCATTCAAGGAGGTGTATAAGCTGGAATTTCGGCTACATAAAACCACTAGCTATTTAGGCACAGGTTCGTCACATTTTATCATAATCAAAATGTGCCTGCCCCAGAGTAGCCACGGTTTCAGGATCATGCATGTTACCAAACAAACTTCGCTTTTGGTCTAATGTACCCATCATTTTCATCTCCGCGGAGGATAAATCAAAATTAGAGATATTAGCATTTTCAATGATTCGTTCTTCGTGAACTGATTTTGGAATCACAACAATGCCACGTTGTGTCAGCCAACGTAGAATAACTTGACCCGTTGTTTTTTTGTGAGCTTTGGCAATTCTTTGAATAACTGGGTTTGAAAAAATCTGATTTTTACCCTCAGCGAAAGGACCCCAAGCTTCCACGACGATGCCATGTTCTTGCAACCATCGAACACGGTCAAATTGAGCACGAAACGGATGTAATTCAATTTGATTAACCATTGGTGCAATGCGGTTATTCATCATCAAGTCTTGCAAACGATCGTTTTCAAAGTTTGCAACACCGATAACTTTAAGTTTCCCGGCATCATATGCTTCTTCCATTGCCCGCCACGAGCCATAGACATCGTTTAAAGGCTGATGAATTAAATATAAATCCAAATAATCCAGTCCCAGTCGCTTTAATGATTGATCAATCGCTTTTTGAGTGGCTTCATAGCCCATATCTTGTATCCATAATTTGGTAGTAACAAACAAATCTTCGCGTTTTACACCACTATCTTTAATAGCTTCGCCAACTGCCTTTTCATTCATATAAGCAGAGGCAGTATCAATCAAACGATAACCAGCATTAATTGCCTGTAATGTGGCTTTTTTTGCATCTCCGTAGTTTGGAATTTGAAAAACGCCGAACCCCAATTGTGGCATAGTACTTCCATTAGATAATTCCAGTGTCTTTTTCATTTTTTCTATTCCTTCCTGATCTAAAATATTACCGTTGATGGCAAGTTCACGTTGTTCATTAACTCTTCAATTGTTTTGTATGTCATGAAAACAATGTGAGCTGACTGTTAGCAGTTACTAATAATTTCTTTCAAATAGTTGGATGTAAGCTAGTTCCTGA
>DMZB01000219.1 GCA_003482405.1 Lactobacillus sp.
GACCTGGAATGCGTTCGATGATCCAGTTAATTGCCCAAGCAAATGGAATGAAGGTTACACAGAATGCCTGAGGAATCGAAATACCCTCGAGATCTTTACCATAGAATTTTTCAACTTTCTTTTGTGATCGATCGGCACCCACAAGTGTTACGCTGAAGGTCACAATCGCGGCGAAATCACCCCACCAGAAGCTCTTGGTGGCAATGGATACAATTGATCCAACGAAGGCGAAGTGCCAGTAGTTCCAAAGGTCAATGTTTAATGTTTTGGTTGTTTTGGTAACGAGCATGATGATGTTAATCAGCAAACCGAGTGGGATGATGATTGCGCCGACTTCTGTACCGAAGGCGACGGTTGAGGCTGCGGGCCAGCCGATATCGAGTGTGTGCAGGTGTAAGTGATAGATTTTGACCATTGAATTAACGGCCGGACCCAAATTGTCGGCTAACAGTTGTGTCATCACACTCAGACCAACAAAACCAACACCAACAGATAAACCGGATTTAAGCGATTTTCCAATACCAAGGCCTAAAGCAATCCCGAATATCAAAAAGATAATCGGCATCATTACACTTGCGCCTAGAGACATAATGTAATTAATTACTGCCATGTTAAATTCCTCCGTAGTGAATTCATTTGACTACTTGGGTTTCTTGCCAATGTAGGCCAAGATACCGCCATCAACGTACAAAACATGTCCGTTAACAAAGTCAGAAGCGTCTGAAGCTAAGAAAACAGCTGGACCTTGTAAATCACTTGTTTCTCCCCATCTTGCAGCAGGTGTTTTAGCGATAATAAATTGATCAAATGGGTGACGTGATCCGTCGGCTTGTTTTTCACGCAAAGGTGCTGTTTGTGGCGTAGCAATGTAGCCTGGTCCAATTGCATTACATTGAATGTTTGCTTCACCGTATTCTGAACAAATATTACGGGTTAACATTTTCAAACCGCCTTTAGCAGCAGCGTAAGCACTAACAGTTTCGCGACTAAGTTCACTCATCATTGAATAAATGTTGACGATTTTACCATGGCCTTTTTTAATCATGCCAGGAATAACGGCCTTTGAAACAATGAATGGTCCCGTTAAATCAATATCAATTACTTGGCGCCATTCTTCAGCAGACATTTCAATCATTGGAATTCGTTTAATAATTCCAGCGTTGTTAACGAGGATATCAATTGTTCCAAAATCTTTTTCAACTGTAGTGATAAGCTCAGCGACGTCCGATTCTTTTGTAACGTCTGCTACATATCCTGTTGCATCAATTCCGGCTTCTTTATATGCGACCATGCCTTTATCCACCAATTTTTGGTTGATATCGTTAAAGATGATTTTTGCACCGTATTTTGCGTAGGCACTTGCGATAGCGAAGCCAATTCCGTAACTTGCGCCTGTTACCAATGCAATTTTTCCGTCTAAGCGAAATGAGTTTTCCCCGGAATGTCAACTCAAGCGCAACACCATGGAGCCAGGCCGTGAGCTAGCTTGCTAGCGCGGCCTCAATAAGCTCGGCGGCGTTAGCGTAGCCGAGTGTCATGCGATGTTTTTGATTCAGCGCCTCTTGAACCTTTGCGATGTCATCATCAGAGAAACCATGTAGCGATAGACCCTTAGGGATGTACTCTCGAATCAAACCGTTCTGGTTCTCGTTGCTGCCACGTTCCCAAGGTGAGTAAGGGTGCGCAAAGTAGATCTGAGGCCCTTGAATCTGGTCCAACAGTTTGAACTCAGAACCGTTATCAAAAGTGATGGTCTTAAAGTAGCCAGGATGCTGATCAATGGTAGCTTGAAGCTCTTTTAAGCAGGTGTCTGCGTGGTAATTGGGAATCTTGACGATGATCTCATAGCGGGTTCGCCGTTCGGTCAGGGTCATCAGTGCTGGTTCACTAGCCTGACGCTTGCCTTTAACTAGGTCACCCTCCCAATCACCAAAGCGTTCACGGTTATTGATAGTGTCTGGTCGTTCATCAATTGAAGTGCCAGCCAGACGCTTGTTTTTCCGCGAGTGGTTGTGACGATTGGACTTTACATGGCGTCGGACCTTGGCTGGCAGGTCGATGTTCTTAATGTCTAAGCGGCCTTGACCAATGTACCGATAAACAGTCGGTGTTGAGGGGCATGGTTTGTCAGGATGAGCCTGTTTAAAGGTATGAACAAAGCCATCAACACTATCAATCCGTGGCCGGCGTTTAAGTACTGTTTTAAGCATCTTGAAGAACAGCCAGCAGACTTCCTCTAAGCCTCTGAAACGGCAATTTTGACGGGCTTTTTCGTGGCGAATTTGGCTGGTATCCGCAAAGTATTCGGTGAAAAAGAGATAGTCAGAATTACGCTGTTGAACAGTACCACGCCTGATTTCACGTGAGATGGTGCTACGACTACGGTCAAGCCGACGGGCAATTTCAGCCTGAGATTCTCCTGCATTCAAATACGCTTGGATTTCGCCTCTTTCTTCCGGGGTAAGTTGTTGATAATGCTTGGTAGTGCTATTCTTGGATTGGGTCATGGAGATG
>DMZB01000061.1 GCA_003482405.1 Lactobacillus sp.
CCGGATTCAGGCATGCCGATTTTTTCGAAGTCATCAAACCAGCCCTCTGCTACCACAGGGCGGTGCGTCATAATCAGAACTTTGGCGTAGTTCTCCTTTTTGATCAGTTTCAGAGCAGACAGGGTCTTGCCAAACCGCATCTTCGCGTTCCACAGCATCTTGTACTTGTTCTTGAAGGTCTTGGCCGTTTTATCGACCGCGTCTTGCTGTTCAGGCCGTAGCTCAATCTTACCCGTTGCCTGAACCGGCCCATCAATTGACTCGCGACCATTTTTAACGGCGGCAATCGCCTGCTTCACTTGGTCGGCACTAACCTGAAACCACTCTTTTGCCCCTTGCTTTTCAAACGCCGCGTCACGCTTAAAGCCCGATTTTAACAGGACTCGGTGGACATCATGGTCATCAAACCATGTATCAGAAATTTTGCGGTGCGCAAGTTCGACCCAGTCAAGATTGTATGGTACGCCAGAAGTCTTCATGTACTGGCTAATCCGATGGTGTGCCTCACTTCGAAGGTAATCACTGTTCGGCGACCAATCTTTCTCCAGATCCTGGCTGGCTGTAGTTTCTCCCACCTTCTCAAGGCCGGTATAACGTGGCCAGTTACCGTCTGAATTATCCCCTGAAAGTGAGTAGATCATATGGCGCTCAGATGTCGTATACAGACCACGTTGAGCCGGTTCAACAAATGGCTGGACCTCGCCTTCATAGTCACAATATGTTTTGGCGAACCAGTACATTAGCTGAATCACTTGTTGCAGTGCTACAACACCGTCTTGCTTGTTATATTGTTCAAGTGTGTGTGACGCTTCATTGCCCGGCTGCTTGATTGCGTACAGCAAATCTACCAACTGCTGATTCAACAGATGGTGATACTTCACTGTCTTGAGATTCTGCGCGAACGTCGCATCATTGTCCATGTAGTTCTGATCTAGGACAAATTTGACGACATTCTCTGCAATCTTGCGCGCAGAGGTCAGCTCGGACGCATAGTTTCCCATTGCGTATTCCTGTTCAAGGAAGTCCGCAGCGCGGAAGTAGCCCATACTGTCCTCGTTGCCTTGCAAGAAATCAAAGTTGCTACTCATTAGTTACCCTCCATTCAATTAAAGATATTTCAAATTTTTGTAACCCATATATACATTTCAAAGGTTTCCGAACACACATGATATTGAACTAACGGTAATGTTTACTCAGCCATATGGAACGGCGTAACGGTAGACGTTGGATCTAATACTACAGTTTTTCCATCTCTCAGCGTTTTCAAAAGATCTACCGCTGCAGTTGAGTACCTTGACGTGCCTGAAAGATTGACGTGATACGGATTGTTGTTTTTACGAATATTTAATCCAATTTGTGTGGCAACTTCATCAATAAAGCGATTAACCATCTGCCAGTTTCCTTCGGACCCGAAAACCGCCTTTGCTAATTGGGTTGGTGTTAACACAAAGGTTGCCGCAAGTTGATCCGGATCTGCCATCTGGGCAAGATTCAAAAACACGTCTTTTTTTGTCAGAAGTTGTAGGAACTCGTCCGGATTTTTTAGATAATCTATATTAGCCACATCAATATCAAGTTTTGTAATAGATGAGCTCTTAACAATCTGATAGATTGTATGCTGAAGTGTTTTTAGTGCGTCAACATCAACAGTCTCTTGGTGAAGAACCTCGAATAATTCCGTAAAAGATGTGAGCTTTAGATAATTTACACCTATGCTTTCCGTTCCGTCCAACGCAAGATACTTCACATCAGGCTGCAGTTCAGTTTCACTAATCTTTCCTGCCCAATCGATAAACCACATATTCTGCATAACCGGAGAAGAACTGTTCTTTTTTTGAATTTTTTTAACACTACTGAGAACTCGTCTGATATCCGGATCATTTGCGGAGTATCCGATAAATATCACGGGGTAGTCCACAAGGTAAGTGATCAGTTTTGAAACAATATAAAGCTGATTTTCATTGAAAGTATCATAATCGTTTTTATCAATCACGATGCTCTTATATTGTTCAACCGAGCCATGAATTTTCAGTATCGAAAATGAATCACTCTGCTCTCCAGCAATAATACCCTCACTGGAGATATTCGGCGTATACTTTGGAAATTGATTTTCAAGAAAATTGTCATAATTTGTAGTGATAAATAATTGAGGGGTAATACCTCGTAGTGCTTGAAGTTCCTCTCGATAAACGCTCTTACCAGAATCAAATTGTTCGAAATGTTCAAGAATGATTTTAGAAATTTCATATTTCAAAAAAACATCTTTTGGATTTCCAGAAGCGTATAGCTCTTTGGGCGACTGCTTTTTGACCTTTTCCTTCCAATAGTAATTTGAATAGAAATTTACAAGTTTTTCGGCAACCTTAATGAGATCTTGTTTTTCACGTTGCATATAATACTCAAAAGGGTGAGGAGTTTTTATACGATCAAATAGCTCTTGTATTAGTTGATTCCAGTTTGGCATGTTGACATACCTCTGAGAAATTCCGGATCCAACAAACAGAATTGGGCGTCTCTTAGAAGCGGCAAGTTGGCTTTTTAATTTTAATAACCTAGCCTCAGTGCTTGATTGATCATTTTTTTGAATTTTCATCAAGTGTTCCCCCATTAGGAATTCCGTCAGCAAATCGACACGAACTTTAGTAAAGCCTCTGTGCTCATTTTACCGCACCAAATACGATACAAATAGAGAGACCCATAGTTTTCAGTGACGAATACGAAAAATCCCCGCCAACTCAGCCCTGATTCGGCCCAAACTTGGCGGGGATTCTGGCGGGGAACGTAACAATTTTCCCGCCAATCGTATCCTTTGT
>DMZB01000128.1 GCA_003482405.1 Lactobacillus sp.
CTCTCAAACGCCGCATCACGCTTAAAACCCGACTTTAACAAGACCCGGTGAACATCATGATCATCAAACCAGGTATCCGATACTTTCCGGTGCGCCAGTTCTACCCAGTCAAGATGATATGGCACGCCAGCAGTCTTCATGTATTGATTAATTCGATGATGTGCTTCACTTTGCAGATAATCACTGTTCGGTGACCAATCCTTTTCAAGATCCTGACTAGCTGTAGTTTCCCCCACCTTCTCAAGACCGGTATAACGTGGCCAGTTGCCATCCGAATTATCACCCGAAAGTGAGTAAATCATATGGCGCTCAGATGTCGTATACAAACTACGTTGAACTGGTTCAACAAATGGCTGAACTTCACCTTCATAGCCACAATATGTTTTAGCGAACCAGTACATTAACTGAATTACTTGTTGTAGTGCTGCAACGCCGTCGTGCTTGTTATATTGTTCCAGTGTGTGAGAAGCTTCATTGCCCGGCTGCTTGATCGCATACAACAAATCCACCAACTGCTGATCCAACAGGTGATGATACTTCACTGTCTTGAGATTCTGCGCGAACGTCGCATCGTTGTCCATATAATTCTGATCCAGAACAAACTTGACGACATTTTCTGCAATCTTGCGTGCCGAAGTCAGTTCGGACGCATAGTTCCCCATTGCGAACTCCTGTTCAAGGAAATCTGCAGCGTGGAAGTAGCCCATACTGTCCTCGTTGCCTTGCAAGAAATCAAAGTTGCTACTCATTAGTTACCCTCCAACTCACTCAAAAAGGTTTTATAGCGCTTTTTGCCAATCACAAACTCAAGTTCTGGTTTTCTCACAAAGAAGGCGCTGGAAATGTCATCAGTATACTGGCTGAGAATAATATCAACTAAGGTTTCAACCAACCACATCAAATCAGATTCAGTATTTTTTCGTTTGTCTTCATTCAACTCTGGACTAGGGGAAAATAACGCTTGTAAAGTTGTTGATATCTCTGTTCTGTCATGATGTACAAGTTCACTTGTTCCATGATAGAGTTGTTTGAGTCTTGCAGAATTTACACTTTCTAAGCTAGCGTGCTCAAACATTTTCGCTGTCGTCAATCCATGCTCAGGCAAGTTGATGATTTGTAAACACGATTCTAGAAACGATCTTTCATTTAGTAAAAGTCCCCGGTAATCTTGGAGCGCAATATACTTTGAACAAGCTAGTAACTCTGAAAATGCATTAGTCGCCTCATGCCTAGCAAAGTTTCTGGATGATAGAATTTTAAAAAATAATATCTTTTTCCCTAAAAACGAGATAAATTCAACGTCATACTGGGTATACAAGAAGGAACAGACACCGCAAAAAAAATCACGAAAACCAGTAAGCTCGCGTCTTAATAAACTAACTCCCTCAAATTCGAACATACTTGGCTTGTTTCCAGTATGATTCACTATTTTGAAAATGACTATCAATTATATCCGAGCAAAATAAATATAAATTATTTTTAAGTGCAAACTTTTGTTCAGTACTCATTACTTCGAAGTAGCGAAGCGTTCGTGCCATAGTTAATGTCCGGGACTTCAGCACATAATCTTTGAACTCCAAAGAGAAAATAGAATATAACGCCGGAACCAAATCAGCATTATGAGGAAAAAACTCCTTAGACAAGAGAATCACAACAATGATTCCGGATATTTTATAGTCAGGTATTATTTTATTTTTTAAATCATTTCTAATTATTACAATTTTATCATTCATTGTTTTACCCCCTCTGATGTGGCAATTCGCTCCAACAGTTCGTATGTAATTGCCTGAATATCTTCCTTAGAACGCTGATACCGTGTTGGCAAAGTTCCCCCTGTCTTTCCAACTTGAATGTCACTATAGTAATGCATCACTGCATCGAAAATATCCATGCTATTAACAACCTTTTTAGATTCAAAATTTCGCTTAATTGTTTCATATCTTTTTGGAAGATCTGTTTGAACCATGGTATAGATAATCCCCAAATTTTTAAGATTAACCCTTTCTTGTCTCACCAGATTTCCAATTGCGTCCTGTAGAGAATCAATTCCGTTAATCGAATATCTATCAATTCTGTTGGGAATAACATAAAAGTCAGATGCCAGCAACGCTCCATCAGTATATGTTGTTAAGGTAGGAGGGCAGTCTATAATTATATATTCGTAATCGAGTGATTGCTCATTATCAAGTAAAAAATTGCTTAATCTTTTAACTAGTGTATAATCACTACTCCTGTTAACAAGAACAAGATTTAAATCGCCTGCTATGATATCCAGGTTATGTGCAAGTTTTGTGATCAAGCCTTCATTATCAGGGCTCGTATACGACTGTCCTAATTCTACTTGGGGAGTAAACAGACGATATATCGTTTTACGTTCAGCCTTAACTTTGTCATTGTAATAGTTATGTTCAGAATCAAATATTGACTTCTTAGCCTCTTCAAGTGTGATCTTCTGCCCTTGATTGTTCGTTGTATAGCTTTGTATGATCCTAGCGGTCTCATCTTGTTTAAAAAAATCAAACATCGCTTGTGTACCATTAAATTGTGGATCCATATCGATGAAGAGAGTCTTTTTACCCAAATCATTACTAAGGTAATCGGCAATTCCAATGCTAAGCGTGGTCTTCCCAACTCCCCCCTTCATGTTAATGAAGCTAATAACTTTTGGTTTCATTTCTATTCCCCCAGAACTAGACATCCGTTTTTTAAAATTTTACTCTGTAATCGGTCTCTTGTCTGCTCACTATTTAAAAATCCCCGCCCGCTCAGTCCTCAATCGGCCCAAACTTGGCGGGGATTTTGGCGGGGAACGTAACAATTCCTCCGCCAATCGTATCCTTTGTATCT
>DMZB01000079.1 GCA_003482405.1 Lactobacillus sp.
GAATTTACAGATTGTTAACGGGGTCTCCGATGCAGACCTTGCCTTGGCAACAGGCACCCTGAAGCCTAATCAAGTGATGGGTCAGGGCAATTACGCCATTGCCGGTCACCGAATGGATCAAAAAGACGCCATGTTTAGTCCTTTATTTTGGAGAAGCCGGGTTGGTCAAAAAATTTATTTGACTGATTTGACCCACGTTTATGAGTACAAAACGACGGAACGGACTTTCATTAAGGCAACGCGGGTCGATGTGGTCAATGATGTGCCAGGTAAAAAGTTGGTGACACTGATCACATGTGACGCAACGGGGGCCAATCGCCTAATGGTCCGTGGCAAATTGATGCACAGTTATACATGGAAGTCGGCACCAAAGGCAGCAATCAAAGGATTTAGTTATAAACAGACAGTTGAAACGATTGCTTCGTAAACTATGATGCGGTCCAAACCTTGAGCACAAAAAATGACCACAGTGTCGGCGAACATGCCCTCTGCACTGTGGTCATTTGCTATTACTGGAGGCCTTTAGAGTGGAATGCTCTCACTTAGTTGCTGCAATCACGCGGTCCAGCCAGTACGGTAACGCTTCACTTAGTTGACGGTAAGTTAAAGCAAAGTTGTGAGAATACCACGGATCGGGGATTTCCTGACCTGACTTGCCAGGGACAATTTCGTAAGCCATGTGCAACTTGTGTTGATCCTGGCGTGGAGTTAAATGCTGTAGATTTGCTAAATTGGAACGATCCATTGTAATAATCCAGTCGGCCCATTCAAAATCCTTTGGCGTGATGGGCCGGGAGTGAAGACCTTCGGCGCTCAGGCCGTGCTCAGCCAGCATATGAACAGCACCGGGATGGGGCGGGTTGCCTTCTTCCCAGTTACTGGTCGCCACTGAGTCAACCTTGATGTTGTCAGACTGACCAGCATTCGCGACAAGGTGTCGAAAAATGACTTCGGCCATTGGGGAACGACAGATGTTTCCTAGGCAGACAAATAAAACGTTTTGCATGGGGACCTCCAAAAAATGCGTCTTAATGACTTATTTAATCCAGTTTACGCGTTTATTTTGCCGTGAATGGAAATTGAATGCAAGCCTGACGAATTTTTGATTCTTCTGCTGGCATGGTATAATCTGCTTTGACTGCAAATAAGTTGCAGAAATGAGTCGGTGTTTGCCTTTTATTATTTTGGATGACACTCACAGTAATTGGCGAATGCCACAAATGTGGTAGAGAGCGCTGGAATGCGCAACGAGAGGTAAAACATGAAAATGCAATTGGCAGAAATCGCGACGGCGGTGGATGCGCAAAATGAGCTTGGCGATTGGGCAACGGTCACGGTGACCTCAGTGCACTTTGACAGTCGTCAATTAACGGCTGGTGCGCTGTTTGTGCCACTGCCAGGTGAGCACGACGGACACGAATTTATTGCCGGGGCCAGAGCACACGGGGCGGTTGCCAGTCTATGGGCGGCTAGCCGCGCAGCCGAGGCACCAGCCGATTTTCCCGTCCTACTAGTGGATGATCCTTTGGCTGCAATGCAGGCGTTAGCAAAGCACTGGTTATCAAAAATCAATCCACAGGTTGTGGCCATTACGGGTAGCAATGGTAAGACAACTACTAAAGATATGACTGCGAGCGTTTTAGACACCGAGTTTAACGTGGTTAAAACGTTTGCTAACTATAATAATGAAGTTGGTGTGCCATTCACAGTACTGTCGATGGATGCTAATACGGAAGTGTTGGTTGTTGAAATGGGCATGGATCGCTTCGGTCAGCTGGATGCGCTCAGCCAATTAGTTCAGCCAGATGTTGCCGTCATTACAATGATTGGTGAGGCCCACATTGAATTCTTTGGGACCCGTGATAAAATCGCCGATGCAAAGTTAGAGATCACACATGGACTGAAAGATGACGGCCGTTTTGTTTTTAATGGGGATGAGCCATTGCTGACTAGTCGGGCCGCAGATGTGCCAAACGAGCACGTTACGTTTGGTCAGCACAGTTCCAATCAATTTTATCCAACCCAAATTGATCAAGACAATGAATTTCATCAAACGACTTTTACTGTCAACGCATGGCCCGATGAAACGTTTAAAATCCCGTTGTTAGGTGATTACAATGTGAACAATGCGCTGGCTGCACTGGCAGTGGGGGAACTGTTTCATATTCGTACTGCGAACCTGGTAAAGGGCTTAGCGGAGGTTAACTTGACGTCTAACCGGACCGAATGGTTGACCGGGTTGGCTGGTGAAGCGATTCTAAGTGATATTTACAATGCCAATCCAACGGCCATGAAAGATGTGCTGACCATGTTTGGTGAAACACCAACTGCCGGCCGCCATGTGGCCGTGTTAGGTGATATGCTCGAGTTAGGTGAGGATGCGGATCAATTACACGCATCAGTTGCCGACGCTTTAGATCCGACTAAAATTCAAACGTTGTATTTGATTGGTCCTCATATGAGGGCTTTAGCCGATGCAATTGCTGACCGTTATCCTGCTGATCAAGTTCATTACTACGATAATTCACAGAAGGATCAATTGACTGCTGACCTAATCGCTGATTTAAACGAAAGCGATGAAGTGATGCTAAAGGCCAGTCATGGCGAACATTTGGAAACTGTCTTAAACGCGTTGGAGAACGGCCTCGAGCAGGCGTGACCTGAAAGTCGGCTGGTAGTTAATTCTCTTAGTTGCCAAACGGTTGTTCACGCGTTAAACTAGTACAGTTGCGTTTTTTAACGTGCATGAACGAAAATAGAATAAAACACACAAGAATAACAAATCAAAACGGGCATCCTCACGCGTTAGCAGACGGATTTTTGCTAGTGTTGATGAAACCTTTTGATTTGAGGAGGAACTAATTTGAAGTTTGCAGAACTAGGCCTTAACAAGGCTTTACTGAAGGCCATTGATGACAGTGGCTACGAAGAAGCAACCCCGATTCAGGCAGAAACCATTCCATTGGTGATGCAGGGGTTGGATGTCATTGGCCAGGCCCAGACTGGGACTGGTAAGACGGCTGCGTTTGGATTACCGATCTTGGATAAGATTGATATGGATAACCCAAACGTTCAGGCATTGATTGTGTCACCAACGCGTGAGTTGGCGATTCAGACCCAAGAGGAACTGTACCGTTTGGGGAAGCATGAACATGCCCGTGTACAAGTTGTTTATGGTGGGGCTGATATTCGCCGCCAGATCAACAGCTTGAAGAATCATCCCCAAATCGTTGTGGGGACACCTGGTCGACTGCTGGATCACATTAACCGAAAGACCGTTCGTTTGGACCACGTCAAGACTTTAGTTTTGGATGAAGCCGACGAAATGCTCGACATGGGTTTTGTGGATGATATTGAAAGTATCATCAAACAGGTTCCAGAAGAGCGTCAGACGTTGCTGTTTTCAGCGACCATGCCTGATAAGATCAAACGGATCGGTGTTCAGTTCATGAAGGAACCCCATGAAGTCCGCATCAAGGCCAAAGAATTAACGACTGATTTAGTTGACCAATTTTACGTGAAGTCGCGTGAATACGAAAAATTTGACCTCATGACACGTTTGTTTGATGTTCAAGATCCTGACCTCACAATTGTGTTTGGTCGCGCCAAACGACGTGTTGATGAATTGTCCAAGGGACTTGAAGCCCGTGGCTATAACGCTGCTGGGATTCATGGTGACTTGACCCAACAACGCCGTTCGCAGATCTTGAAGCAATTTCGTGATGGCAATTTGGACATCTTGGTTGCGACTGATGTAGCGGCTCGTGGCTTGGATATTTCCGGTGTCACCCACGTGTATAACTACGACATTCCACAAGATCCTGAAAGCTATGTTCACCGTATTGGCCGTACTGGCCGTGCCGGACATCATGGGACCAGTTTGACGTTTGTAACGCCAAACGAAATGGATTACTTGCGTGAGATTGAAAAGCTCACTAAGGTGCGGATGTTGCCTTTGAAGCCACCGTCGGCTGATGAAGCGTTTGCTGGTCAGTTGTCAGCGGCCGAAAACAAGGTTGCCGACTTGGTTAAGGCAACGGATACTTCTAAGTTTGACAAAGAAGCAACTGAATTGCTTGATCATTACGAGGCCGAAGAACTTGTGGCTGCTTTGCTGAGTAATTTGACACCTGGTGATGAACACGATGTGCCAGTTCACATCACACCAGAACGGCCATTGCCTAACCGACATGGCGGTCGTGGTGGTAATCGTGGCGGACATGGTCATGGTGGTTACCGTGGTGGTAACAACAGCCGTAATGGGCGAAACAACCGTTACTCGCGTGAACGCGAAAACGGCAACCGCGGTCGCTTTGACCACAAGACCGGTTCACGAAACGGTAGTAACAATGGCTCACGCAATGGTGGTGGGTCACGCAGCAACAGCAACAATCGTGGCGGCAGTAAACACGGTTACTCAATTAACCATAAATAATAAATTGAATATGAGGGCAGATTAACGCTGTCGTTCATATTTAGAGGATTCAAGTCGATCGTTATTGACGCTTGAATCCTTTTTTTGTTCACTCGTTTTTCGGTCTGTCATCTATGCTATAATTTCGGTTGGACGGTCTTAAATGATGACTTTAGCTCACCACGCTGTGACAGGCTGGTTTGAAGCGATGAGGAGGGTCGCCATGATTTATGGCACAGGCATTGACCTGACTGAAATTAAACGCATTAAGATGCTGCGACAACGGTTTACGACGTTTGTCTCCAAGGTGCTGACGCCAAACGAACAACAGGCGATGGCCCAGCTGAAGGGGCAACGTCAAAATGAATTTTTGGCTGGCCGGTTTTCTGCCAAGGAAGCATATAGTAAGGCCTATGGTACAGGCCTAGGTAGTGCTGTTGGTTTTCAGGATGTAGAAATATTGGACGATGAAGAGGGTAAACCACACCTCACCAAGCATCCGTTTAATGGACCAGCACATATTTCGATTTCTCACACGGAGGCATTGGTCATGACCGAAGTGATTTTAGAAGTTGGCGATCCGCAACAAAATGACTGAGCATTCAAATTTAAGAAATCAATATTGAGACGAAAGAAGCGATTATTACGATACCTGCACAAATTATTGGGTTACATCGACCTACAGTGGCTCACATTAACTTAGCGGCGATCCGACATAACGTAGAGGCAGAATTAAAGCGGACAAAACCTGGGACAGAAATGTTTGCCGTTGTTAAGGCTAACGGCTACGGTCACGGTTTGACGCAGGCTGCGCAAGCTTGTTTAGAGGCGGGAGCCACTGGACTTTGTGTAGCAATTTTGGATGAAGGCCTAACGTTACGAGCGGCCGGCATTACGGTGCCCATTCTGGTGCTTGGGATTACAGAACCGCGATGGGCTAGTCTTGCCGCCGAACAACAGATATCTTTAACGGTTGGTAGTCTCGACTGGTTTAGGCAGGCCGCTGAGTTGTTGACTACTGCCCAAGCACCGATCCTAAATGTTCATCTAGCGCTAGATACGGGAATGGGTCGTATTGGTTTCCAAGAACCTGCGGCACTGAAAGAAACTGTGGATTACCTGAATGCGCACACAGAAATCTTTACGTTTGAAGGCATCTTTACGCATTTTGCGACTGCTGATGAGCAGGACCCAACATACTTTAAGCAACAGTGTCAGCGATGGCAGGCGTTTATGGCTGTGCTTTCTACGCGGCCACGCTATGTACACGTTTCAAACACAGCGACATCACTGTGGCACGACGCTTGTAATGGCAACATGATTCGTTATGGTGTGGGCATTTATGGCTTGAACCCTTCAGGCGGAACCATTGAGTCACCCTATCAACTTGAGCCAGCGTTGCGGTTAACGACACAGTTGGCTTTTGTGAAGCACTTGGCAGCCGGAATGTCCGTGAGCTATGGGGCAACTTACACTGCTAAACAAGATGAGTGGGTTGGGACGTTGCCAATTGGCTATGCAGATGGCTATCCACGCCGGATGCAAGGTTTTTATGTGTTAGTCGACGGTCAAAAATGCGAAATTATTGGTCGGGTTTGCATGGACCAAATGATGGTACGGTTGCCGCACGAATATCCAGTTGACACGGCGGTGACGTTAATTGGCCAGGATGGTGAGCAGACCATTACGATGCAAGCGGTCGCAGATTATGCGGGCACGATTCACTATGAGATTGCGACAACGCTTGGCATGCGGGTGCCAAGAGTGTATGAAGACCAATAATCGTCAAAACTGAAATATTACAATTATGATTGGCAAACGACTTTCTGTAGGGTTCATGATAGAATGGGTTTACCGAGTTGATTGGTATTTGTAAGGATGCGGGGGAGTTAGCCATGGCAAGTGATGCACATCAGGTCCCAGTGAGCTTTGACGACACGACACTGACGGATCTTAAGGCATATTGTGAATTTTTTAGTGTTGATCAGGACCAGCTAATTAATACGGTCTTGTGCCATTTTTTGGAGAACCACGAATCTGCTGATTTAAATCAGTTGGCCCAAGGCTATTTAGCAATGGGACAGCTGAATGAGGAAATTGCAGACGAGTTTTCCGCGTCTGAGGCAGAAGCCTCAAGACTTGAATCATAATCAGGTGAAACTAGGCTTGGTTTAGGAGCTGTGTGCTCCGCCTACATATTTTAGAGAAGGTGTCCCAATTGGCAGCAGTTGAAGTTAAACGGGGCGACATATTTTACGCAGATTTATCTCCAGTCGTGGGGTCTGAACAGGGTGGCATGCGCCCTGTCTTAATTGTGCAAAACAACATTGGGAATCATTACAGTCCAACGGTGATTGTCGCCGCTATTACAGCAAGAATTAGTAAACCAAAAATGCCAACTCATATTGGCATTCCGGCGGATCAAAACGGTGTGGGTAAAGATTCTGTTATCCTACTTGAGCAGATTCGTACGATTGACAAACAACGTCTTCGTGATCGCGTCACCCATCTTGATAATGGTGTGATGAAACGAGTTGATCATGCACTTGGCATTAGTGTTGGTTTAGTTGAACGTAATTAAATTTGCAGTACAAAAAAAACGAATATCGACTGACACAGTGATCAGTTGATATTCGTTTTGTTTACCTTGTTACGAAAGGGGGATAAACGAAAATGCTGTAGTTCAGGTTATTACCTGAATTGCAGCATTTGTGTGGATTCTATGATTGTAAAAAGGCAAGCACGTCATTTTTACAGTGGTTCATGATTTACTATCTGAGTGAAGCGGACCGGCGATAGAGTTTAGTGTTGCGGGACGAGTTCTGAAACGTGGGGTTGCGGTTCAGAGTCGAGCTTGAAGACCGCGGTCCTCAGCAGGCTGAAACGTGCCCCACAAAACGACGTCGCCGGTCAGCGTAACGGTTACTAAGTGTAAATTGCTAATAGATGATGTTTGGCAACTAGCGACTTTATCAGAAATCTATTCCGTTTTAAGGTTTTCAACCTCTGACACACGGAATTGCTTACGGTTTAACGCTTTGACGATTTTTTCACAGCGTTCTTCATCCACATCAGCTGGTAACGTAAACAACGTGCGGTGCACCAATTCACCGGCCTGGACATCCAGTGTCATACAGGAGGCGATGGATGTGTACTTGGTAATGATTTTAGAGATATTCGTCAAATCACCACGTTCACCTTGAGATACTACAGTCAGAACGTAACTACCAACGTTGAAGTTCCAACTTTGTGACAACATGTCTAACAACCGGGTGTGCGTTAAAATACCGTAAAAGTAGTTGTTTTCGTCTAAAACAGCGATGTAGGGTAAATCCTTAATTGAAAAGAATACCTTGAAGAAAGCATCGTTGATTGAAATAAACTTTGTAGCATTTTTGAGTAACGTAGTGACGGGGAGGCTCATGTCACCACCGCGAGATTTATGACGATAAATATGCATCTTATAAATATTACCGCGAAAAATTTTACCGGTTTCATCCAAAATCGGTACACAACGGAAGCCAGAATCCTCGAGAACTTTTAAAGCCTCCTCAAGAGTGACATCCTCACGGACAGTGGTAATACTGTCATACGGTTTAACCAGTGTCTTTAATAGCATAGGGGAACCTCCAAAAATTAAAAAATGATAAGAATAGTTGTCATAATCATACCACATTCATGGTCCCAATTGACTGATGTGTTTGGCAAAAGTTTCTGGAAGCCATTAGTGACGGTAACAGCAGTTGTAAAACTAAAAGCGGCGGCTCCCAGAATGTTCTGAGGGTCGTCGCTCGGTATAGATTATTCGTTACTGCTTATTTTTTAACTGAGGTATCGGTGATTAAAGGCCAGTTTCTTTAAAGCCATTTTCCCGAACTTCCTTCAACGTTGCAGCAGATTTGTGCATCTTGTCTAATTCACTATCAGACAAAGGTACTTCCATGACGTGATCCAAACCTTCGCCATTAATAACGGCAGGGGTCCCAATAAACGTATCCGTTAAACCATATTGGCCATCAAGTGCGGCACCAACAGGTAAAATCGCATTTTCATCGCGAAGGATCGCCCGTGAAATACGCATCAAAGCAGTGGCAATACCATAGAAGGTTGCGCCCTTACGGTTAATGATTTCGTAGGCCTTGTTACGTGTTTCGTCTTCGATCTTTTCGAGTTCTTCACGTGAAACGCCTTGTTCTTCAGCAATTTTAGCTAAAGGTTTGCCGGCGATTGTCGCCTCGTCCAAGTTTGCAAACTCGGAGTCACCGTGTTCACCCATGATGAAAGCACTAACGTCGCGTGCATCAACATTGAACTTTTTGCCCAATGCGACACGTAAACGTGATGTATCCAAAGAAGTTCCTGAACCGATCACGCGGCTCTTGTCGAAGCCTGAGAACTTCCATGTTGCATAAGTCAAAATGTCAACTGGGTTTGCGGCAACTAAGAAGATGCCCTTGAAACCAGAGTCAACGATTGGCTTAACGATGGTTGATAAAATCTTGAGATTTTTGTTCACAAGGTCCAAACGTGTTTCACCAGGCTTTTGTGGTGCACCAGCCGTGATGACAACAAGATCAGCGTCTTTAGCGTCGCTGTATTCACCAGAGTAAATCTTCTTTGGTGAAACCCAAGCGAGTGCATCTTCAAGATCTAACGCGTCACCTTCCGTGTGGTCCTTGAGAATGTCGACAATGACAAATTCCTCTGCGAGTCCTTGCTGTGCCATAGCGAATGCGTAACTTGAACCTACTGCGCCGTCGCCGACCAGTACAACTTTTTGATGATTTGCAGCCAAAATAATCATCCCTTCACATATAAAATTTTATTTTGAAACCACTGTTATTATATCATAGGCGACTTTGTGAAATACAGGATTTAGTCGTTTGTCATGATGTTCTAATGAGTGTGATAGAACAGCGTTTGTGCTATAATTAATGCCTGAATGAATTTAAACTTAAACCGCACAAGACAAGCGTTGACGAAGCGCTTTCAAACGGAAAAACATGGCTGGTAAATCACGACTTTGTGATTGACCAGCACTTTTGCATATTTTCAAATGTTGGTTAAGTTTACAAATGATGATTGAGGTTATTAGAAGATGAAAATGATTGTTGGTTTAGGTAATATTGGACCCCAGTATGATAAGACACGGCATAACATCGGCTTCATGGTCGTGGACCATGTGGCAGAAGAGTACGGTGTCACATTTAAGCGTGCAAAGCAGGAAGCACTGATCGGCAGCGCTCTGATTAGTGGCGAAAAGGTGTTGTTAGTCAAACCAACGACATACATGAACGACTCTGGCCGGGCTGTTCGGCCACTGATGGATTATTATAATATTCCTTTAGAAGACGTGATGATTGTGCACGACGATATGGATTTACCAATCGGTAAGATCCGTTTACGTCAAAAGGGGTCAGCCGGTGGTCATAACGGTATTAAAAGCATCATTGCCTACGTGGGTACTCAAAACTTCAAACGAGTGCGCGTCGGTATCGACCACCCAACGCGCGTGAGTGTCGTTGATTATGTGCTTGGTCGCTTCACGGCCACTCAGACCACAGGCATTCGCGGCGGCATGGACGAAGCCCAAGCTGCCATTGAGCAGTGGCTAGAAGGCACTAAGTTTGATGACGTGATGAATGCGTTTAACTAGGATTTAATCTAAGCTTCAATGCAAAGCTTTAATCTAAGCGTCGTTAATTAGATGTCGGAAAGGTTATCTATGGAAATTCAGGATTTTATGCGTAACGCGTCAGAGTACCAGCAAATCTTGGCGGCAACAAATATGGGTCGTCAGTTGGTCACTGGAATTAATGGCTCCGCGCGGACGTTGTTGATGGCCACGATGTTTATGGATCAGCAACAAACGCAATTGGTCGTGACAGACACGGCCTTTCATGCAGGTCAGTTAGTCAATGATTTACAAAATTTATTATCAGATGATCAAGTGTATAATTTTCCGGCGGAAGAAATGCTGGCGACAGAGATCGCCACGAGTTCACCGGAATCACGGGCTGAACGGGTTCAGGCACTACATGCCTTGCAATCGGATCAACCCGTTATTGTCGTCTCAGATTTAGCGGGTTTACGGCGTTTTTTGCCACAACCGGCAGATTTCCAAGCCGCCAGTCTGGTTATTAAGGCTGGTGGCGAATACGACATGGCTGACTTACAAGTTCAGCTACACAAGATGGGTTATGG
>DMZB01000076.1 GCA_003482405.1 Lactobacillus sp.
CAATTTTTGTATGATCGTACGGCATGTTTTGCCCTCCCAGAAAAAATTAATTAACAAATAAAAAACGCCCTGTCGATTATCGTCACTGTTAAATCAATAACGACAACCGATAGGACGATGCGGATCGCGGTACCACCTATCTTCTTACCACAACAACGATAAACACTCAAGGTCGCTAACGCTGACAAACGAAAACGCCTACTGTCAGTCCGCTAGACTGACGTTCAACATTTTAGTGAATTTCGGTGAGTTCGTTTTTGTTTCAATCGCTGACTTACACCACCCGTCAGCTCGCTGAGGATTGTCGCACAACTACTAGCCCGTCACATTTACTTGTTAAAATATTGTTCACATCATAGCAAACATAGCGGTACTTTACAAGTTATCTTACTACAGAATGCTATACTATCAGTAACTCATTAGCGGAGGTCACTCACTATTTTTGTACTTTCACAATCCCGCTGGCGACGTGTGCGAATCATCGTCGCCAGTTTGTGTCTCGTCGCGTTTATGATCTTATTGCTGGGTCAATTAACAGACGCAACTTGGTATCAACAACTGGATCAGTTTGGCACCCACGTGGTCCGTCATCCGGTGACAACAGAACGCACTTGGTTTTTCAGAAACATTACCCGTTTAGGCAACGTCAAATTTACGATGGTCGTCATGATTGTTTTTTCGCTTGGCCTCTGGTGGCAAAAAAAATATCGCGGTGCCCTGTTCTTCTTTATCAATGTAGGTTTCTTTGCATTGGTGGTGAATACGGTGCTCAAACGACTTATTGCCCGCCCACGGCCGGTGATCACCCACCTTGTCGCTGCCGGTGGCTTCAGCTTTCCCAGTGGTCATGCGATGAATGTCACATTGATGTTTGGTTCACTCATTATTTTATGTAATCTCTATGTCGACCGACTGCACCTGCGAGCTGCCTTTGACACACTCCTCACTTTATTGATTATCACGATTTGCTTAAGTCGTATTTACTTGGGGGTTCACTTTCCAACGGATATTCTAGCCGGTAGCAGCTTGGCCTGGTTTGAATTACTTGTTTCAAGACGACTTTTCTTCAATAACGAGGCAACTCCTAACGAATCATTACCATTTCACCGAAAATAACAAAATAGCATTTCGCATTTTCTAACACAAAAACGGTTTCCAGAAGCGTTCAATAGTTCAAACGCCCATGGAAACCGTTTTAGTGCAAATCGCGACTCTGATTGGTTCTGGTTATGCATGTTTATGTTGTTACTTCCGGTCACAAACTAACACCTAGTTATCATGTGACTTTTTGATCCGTGAACCCCAACGATCTCGCTGGACAATTTTTTCCTCGAACTCACGAATAAAGTCCAAGGTTTCCTGAAATTTGCCACGACCAAAAACGTCTAACCAACCTTTGAAGCGATCCTGAGCAACATCCCACAATTTCACTTCAATTTCACTACCCTTAGGCGTCAAATGAAGTGTTTTGTGACGGCGATCCGCCATGTCATCTTCTTCATACACATAGTCTTGCTTGAGTAACCCGGCAACTTGACGTGAAATCGCACTTCGCGTGACCCGGTGCATATCAGCTAGGTCCATTACACTCAACAACGTTTCTGCCTGAGCGATTTCTGTTAAAATCAACCACTGATCAAATGACATACCGTAGTCACTTGCTGGTCCAGACGCAAATTCGTTCAAATATTTACCAACAAATAAATACTCTTCGATATAGCCTTGCATTAACTCTAAATCTTGTTTTTTTTCTGTCATGATTCCACCCAATTCAGCCATCCGTTTAACTGTTGAAAGCATAACACATTGTTTCGGTAGAGTAATCATAAAAATATAAATTTCAAAAAATAATTATCAATGCGTTTAACTGTTAAATATTTTTCAATTTGTTTGACGTTTATCAAATGTATTAATTCCCAAAGCAATGATGACTAGTCCCAGTGCAGCGAGAAAAACATTGTGTACGCCAGAAGCCAAGACATTTCGAAGCGTCGGCAATAAGTGTATTGGTAACTTTTGAGCCGTTTGTGGGTTGATTAGCGCATTGAGCATCCCAAGTTTGATCTGCGAATGTCTGGCCACACCTTCAGCTAACGTCGCATTCATCACGATCCCATAAATGGCCAACATAATTGTTTGTGCCAAGCTTCGCGCTAATGTGTTGAATGAAGTCGCCATCCCAATGATGGCTGGATTCACTAGGTGTTGGGATGTCACCGTCGTACTCGTGATGGTCAGTCCAAAACCAACCCCTAGTTCAGCAGAAATCAGTAAGAACGCCCAAAATGGGGTATTCCCTGGAATAAGCACTAGAATAACAGCGCCAACCAAGACTATCGTTAGACTCATCAACAAAATTTGCTGAGGCCGCCGCTTGCCAATTAATCGGCCTGCAATAAACGACCCAACAATCCACATCACCGAACTGGGCGTCACGGCAAAACCCGCTTGCGCAGCTGGTAAACCAAGTAACCCTTGCGTCCACGTTGGAATGTACACGTTAAAGCAAATCAGAAATCCAGATACTGTCGCAGCAACACCAGTTTGAATAACAAACGTACGGTTGCTAAATAATTTAAGATCATTGATTGGATCTGTCGCCCGTTTTTCTTGATGCACAAACAGCCACATGCTCACTGCAGCAACCTCAATGCAGATGCCGACGATCAGCTGTCTACCATGCCGTTCACCGATGACCTGAAAGCCGTACATCAGACCTAGCAGTGTGATTG
>DMZB01000183.1 GCA_003482405.1 Lactobacillus sp.
TCGGACTTGAAGTCCATGTTGAGTTGAAGACAAATTCTAAGATTTTCAGTCCTTCCCCCGTTGAATTTGGGGACGACCCAAACAGTAATACCAACGTCATTGACTGGGGCTATCCCGGTGTTTTACCAACACCTAACAAAGGTGTCGTTGAGTATGGGATGCGGGCAGCGTTAGCGTTACATGCCAAGATCAACCAACACACACATTTTGATCGGAAAAACTACTTCTATCCTGATAATCCCAAGGCCTATCAGATTTCACAATCTGATGTGCCACTTGCACAGAATGGTTGGATCGAAATCGATGTTGATGGCAAGAAAAAGAAGATCGGTATCGAAGAAATGCACATCGAGGAAGATGCCGGTAAAAACACGCATAATCCCAACGGCTATTCTTACGTTGATTTGAACCGTCAGGGCACGCCATTGATTGAAATTGTGTCGAAGCCTGACATCGCCTCACCAGATGAAGCTTACGCCTATCTGGAAACGTTGCGTCAACGAATCCAATTTACGGGTGTGTCTGACGTGAAGATGGAAGAAGGTTCCATGCGTGTCGACGTTAACATCTCGATTCGACCATACGGAACGGACAAGTTTGGGACCAAAACCGAATTGAAGAACTTGAACTCTTTCAACTATGTAAAGAAGGGACTTCAGTTTGAAGAACAACGTCAACAACGTGTGCTGCTATCCGGTGGTCAAATCCAGCAGGAAACACGCCGTTACGACGAAGCATCCAACGAAACCATTTTGATGCGGGTTAAGGAAGGTGCCGACGATTATCGTTACTTCCCTGAACCAGATATTCCAAACGTGGAAATCGCGGATGACTGGATTCAAAAGATTCGTGACACAATGCCGGAAATGCCGGAACGTCGTCGTCAACGTTATGTGGATGATCTCGGCTTAACGGATTACGACGCGATGGTGCTGACTCAGACCAAGGAAATGTCCGATTTCTTTGAAAGTGCGGTTGCCCAAGGTGCCGATGCCAAACTGACGTCGAACTATCTGCAAGGTGATGTGAACGCCTACCTGAATGATAATCATTTGGATCTGCAGGACACGAAGTTAACACCAGACCATTTGGCAGGGATGATCAAACTGCAAATGGATGGGACGATTTCCTCCAAAATGGCTAAGAAGGTCTTCAAGGCTATTGTGAACGGTGAAGAACCAAACGACTACGTTAAGGCGCATAACTTGGTTCAGCTCTCAGACCCAGTTCAGTTACAGCCAATCATTGACGGCGTGCTGGACGCAAACGCTCAATCAATTGAGGACTTTAAGAACGGGAAGGATCGTGCCGTTGGTTTCTTAGTCGGTCAGATTATGAAGCAAACACACGGTCAGGCGAACCCGAAGATTGTTAACAAGTTGTTAATGACTTCACTTAATGCTCGATAAAAGATTGTTATTTTAATCAGAAGCGGTTAGAATTAAACCTCGTTGTGAACCTGCAACGGGGTTTGTACATAGAAGAGAATAGTCACAGAATAATCCTTAATCAGGGATGAATGTAGCTGAAAAAGTGTTACAAATACAATGATTTTTTAAGATGGTAATAACAAACAGACTGCAGTGGAGGCAATAAAGCATGGCACAACGCGCACGGGTGATTTATAACCCAACGTCAGGACGTGAGGCACTAAAACGAGATTTAATTGATATACTGAACGTCTTTGAACAGGCGGGTTACGAAACCAGTGCGTACGCGACCACGCCTGAGCAGGATTCAGCTAAAAACGAGGCCCGTCGAGCAGCGTTGGAGGGATTTGACCTGATTGTTGCAGCGGGCGGGGATGGGACGATTAACGAAGTCGTTAACGGCATTGCCGGGTTGGACAAACGTCCAAAAATGGCAATCATTCCTGCGGGCACCACTAACGACTACGCTCGTGCTTTGCGCATTCCGCGTGATGCCCCTCTGGACGCTGCCAAAGTTGTGCTTAAAAACCAAACGGTCAAGATGGACATTGGTCAGGCTGGCGATACGTACTTTATCAACATTGCCGGTGGTGGCTTGCTGACTGAGTTGACGTATGATGTGCCATCTGACATGAAGACGATCTTTGGCTACTTGGCTTACCTGGTTAAAGGTGCCGAATTATTGCCACAGATCAAGCCGATTCAGATGTCCATTGAATATGACGATGGCAAGTTTGAGGGTGAGGCATCGATGTTTTTGCTTGGGCTTACGAATTCTATTGGTGGCTTTGAGCAAATTGTGCCAGATGCTTCGTTGGACGACGGTAAGTTCAGTTTGTTGATCGTTAAAACGGCCAGCATGGCACAATTGCTGCGTTTGATGACATTAGTGTTAAACGGTGGTCGGCACATCAATGATCCGCACGTAATTTACAAGAAGACCAGCAAGGTCATTGCTAAACCACTGAACTCAGACCGGATGATGATCAATCTGGACGGAGAATACGGTGGTGACGCGCCAATGACGTTTGTGGATCACAAACAACACATCGAGATGTTTGCCGACTTAGATGCCATTCCGGATGAACAGTTGACTGGCGAAGATCGCGCCATCGAAGAAGACGCTCGCAAGTTCGTTGAAGAAGTTGATAAGTTGCCGGAAGATCAAAGTGAAGATAGTAAAAAGTAAAGATGAAGTCTAAAACAGCGTGTCCGTTAATTGGAGACGCTGTTTTAGACTTCTTTTACAGACGTTGGCATGCTATACTAATCTGGTTCGAAAAATTTAGAAAAGCTGATTTGAAAGAAAGTTTCCGATTAGTGACCGTCGCAAAAGTCGAAAGGAACAACACATGAAATTTAGAGCACCAGTTGATAAAAATAAAGAATACACCGGTGACATCATTGACCTGACGTACCAAGGCATGGGTGTCGCCAAGATTGACGATTTTCCGATTTTTATTGCCAATGCATTACCGGATGAAAAAGTTTTGTTTTCAGTGACTAAGGTTGCCAAAACTTATGCATTTGGTCGAGTCGTGAAGTTTATCGAAAAGAGTCCCCAGCGTGTGGAAAGCGTCGATGTCACCTATACGCAAACTGGGATTGCACCCTTGCAACACTTGAGTTATGAAGGCCAGTTAGCATTTAAGCAACATCAGGTTGTTGAACTGTTAAAGAAGGCTCACTTGGACATTGATGTTGCCAAGACGGTGGGGATGGACACGCCTTATCACTACCGAAATAAGGCACAGGTACCGGTTCGTGAAATCAATGGTCAGCTGGAAACTGGTTTTTACAAACGTGGTTCACACACTGTTGTGCCAATTGAGGATTTCTATATTCAAGATCCAAAAATTGATGAAGCCATTGTCGTTGTGCGTGATTTGTTACGTCGTTTCCACATTGATGCTTATGACGAGCAAAACAATACTGGGGTCGTAAAGACCGTGATGGTTCGCCGCGGCTACTACAGTCACGAAATGATGATCGTCATTGTGACTCGGACGCATAAATTGTCGATGGTCAACGAATTGGTTGCCGAAATCACGAAGGCATTACCAGAAGTGAAGAGTATCATTCAAAACGTTAACCCACAACAAACCAACGTGTTGTTGGGAGAAACAGACCGTGTTCACTTTGGTAGTCCGGTGATTCACGATCAATTAATGGGACTGACGTTTGAAATTTCCGCGCATTCGTTCTACCAAGTTAACCCACAGCAAACTGAAAAGTTGTATCAGTTTGCCATTGATAAGGCTCAATTGACAGGTAAAGAAACAGTGATCGATGCTTACTGTGGCATTGGGACAATTTCGTTAGCCGTTGCCCCACACGCCAAGCATGTGTACGGTGTGGAAATGGTCAAAACGGCCATCAGTGACGCAAAGACAAACGCTAATTTAAACCATATTGATAACGTGGACTTCGTTGTCGGTAAAGCTGAGATTCAAATGGCCCGTTGGCATGAGGCGGGACTGAAGGCGGATGTGATTATGGTGGACCCACCACGTAAGGGTTTGGCACCAGAGTTTATCCAAGCAGCCACAGCTGTGAAGCCAGCCCGCGTTGTCTATGTGAGCTGTAACCCAGCCACTTTGGTGCGCGACATCCAGTTATTCATGGAACAAGGCTACCACGTTGACGGCAACATTCAGCCAGTGGATCAGTTCCCACAAACGACAAGTATTGAATGTGTTGTCAGTTTGGTGAAGGATTAAGTAAAGTTATTATCGATTAAAAATAGGCCAGCGATTATTTTGTCGCTAGGCCTGTTTTTTGTATCATAGCAAAATACTCATCCGTTCATCGATTTTATTAGCAACATTGAACTTTGCCGCAATCGCTGCAAGTTTCCACATTTTTTTATCTTGACTATTAGCATAGTTTTTAAAGGCCATATTGATGGTGTTAGTATCGAACTCTGTATGGTTTCGAATTAAATCAACCAGCGTCCGTTCACGACTATAGACCTTGATTTGTTGTGTAGTTTCCGCTACGTCAAGTGTTTCCACGTCAGTATTCAATATTTCTTTTGACAGCTGCTTAACGGTAACATTTTTAGTCCATTTTCCCAGTTGTTTTAAGGGTAGTTTATACCCCGTTTTAAAAGCCATGTAAACTTGGTAAGGAAAGGTGCCACTCAGCCCCCAGAGATAGAGTGCTGTTGGACCGTAATAAATGCCCTGATCTAATAGGAGTTGTCGCACTAGCATATCATTTGGCGTCCATTTAGAATCGATCAAGAGTCGATTTTCGACTTTTTGAAGGGCACCTTGAGTAACGAATGATTTTGTGATCTTAAGTTGTGACTGGCTGAAATCTTTGATTATTAGCATCCTCAATAAAATTTTCAATTATCTGCGTGCTTGTTTGTTCATTTTCTGACATTTTTCACTTTCTAACCAATCATTTTTACGAGTTATAGCATAAATGATTAGCAAAATACTATTACTAAGCATTTTTATCGTACTTGCAAAAAAAGATTACTCATTTCAGCCATGTCTAATAACAGAATGTGAATCTTTGATCTGGAAGTCTTCTTTTATTTCTTCAGATGAAAGGGTATCGCCGTTTGTAATGTCATTAATACTCCTTTGAATTTCTTCGTCCAATTCCTTTTTCGTGAGTTTGTCAGAGTTTAAAGGCGACTTTGGATACCGTGATGTCAAACGGAATTCTGCGTTGGATGACAATTTGTTGTAAAAATAGTTCAATAGTTGCAGACATAGGGAGTTGTCGCTGCTTTAAAATTTCTTCTGCTTGTTCCTTTAGTTCAGGTGTAACTTTGGCAGAAATACTTTTCATTTTTGTTTAGACATTTTGGAAACCTCCATATGTGCCAATATGCAATTGCTATTTCTGCATCAGAACTATTTGTATAA
>DMZB01000339.1 GCA_003482405.1 Lactobacillus sp.
CCAGACAATGCTCTGGTGACCGATGACTTGCCGCGTTCGTGATCGTTTGAACGAAGCACGCACGGCTGAATCAAGTTGATCGGCATTTTCAGCCAGTCCCCGATCGCCCTCACCGCGTGGTGCAACAGACTAAACAATGACCGGAAAGCCAACCTGTCTGGCGATATCAAAGGCGTCAGAAGTCGTACTGGCAACTGTGGATGTAATCACGGGTTCACCTAGTTCACGGAATGCCTGGTTCATCAACGCCGGATTGTTGATCAGCCGCACGGTTGTTAACGGCATCCCCAGCACATTGATGTGTTTTTCATCCAGATAATCATGTGCGATCAGTTCTTCGACCGTCCGCATTGCCGTTAATCCACCCACTACTGGCACGATACTCGTAATGTGTTCACTTTCAATCACCTGACGGACCATGGCCGCGTTTTCTGGGTCACCCATGATGACGGTGGCACCACAAGGATTTTCCATTGCAAATGAAAATGGATTGTTGTTTAAGTAAACTGTATCAAAGTTGTGCTTATGCAATACGCTTAAAGTTTGATACGTTGCCGCATCTAATTCGGTTTCGTGACCAAAATCGTTGGGGCCATCGCCGATAACCAATAGACGTTGATGAACAGATGTCCCTTTTTCGGCCGAGTGTTCTGCCTGATTAAAGGCAGCAAGCTGCTCGGCCGTTTGCGCGCCCTGACTTGTTTGTTCTGCCATTAACGCTGTTCACCTCGAATCCCTGTAAGTTCAATAAAGTCATCAAATACCTGCGTGGCCTCCCATGGGCCTGGCGCTGCGTCCGGAAAGAATTGAACGGAAAAAGCCGGGTAGTCACGATGGCGCAATCCTTGAATGGACCCGTCGATGAGGTCGATATGCGTAATTAGAAGCTGATTTCGATCAATGCTTTCCCGGTCGACACCATATTCTTCCGCCTGCGCAGCATACATGATTTGATTGGTGATGATTTCGCGAATTGGATGATTCATACCCTGATGGGCGACCGGTAATCGTTGAATAGTTGCCCCGTTTGCCAATGCAAATAGTTCGTGGCCTAAGCCAATGCCAAGCAATGGTATCCGTGTTTCTAGCGTTTTAATGGTTGCCAAAATATCTGGTCCAAGATCACGTGGATCTCCAGGCCCACTTGATAAAATAATCCCATCTGGATCAAGGTTTAAAATCTCGTCAGCCGTCGTGGTGAATGGCACAACAGTGACGTTGGCGTCACGCACTGCTAACTCACGCAAGATGCCACTTTTGAGTCCAAAGTCCATGACGACGATATTGTGCCCCATGCCAGGGTTTGCGTAAGGTCTCGGCGTAGCAACCTGTGAGACCTGTTGATTTGTTAAAACAATCGCATTTAGTTGATCAAAAGCATGTTCATCAGCCACATCAACAATGCTGGCATTAAGGCCACCATTGTGTGTCCGGAGTTTACGAACTAACTGACGTGTATCGATCCCAGCGATGCCAGGAATATTATGCACACGTAAAAATTGATCGAGACTAAGCGAACGTTGACGATTTGTCGAAACTTCCGCAACTTCACGAACAACGACGCCCTTGGCGGTGGGCAAGATGGATTCGTAACTTTCATGGTTAACGCCCACAGCACCAATGGTCGGTGTCGTGAAAACAATAATTTGATTGTGGTAAATGGGATCTGTAATAATCTCTTGATAACCTGTGACACTCGTGTTGAAAACAATGGTGCCGCTTGTGGTTGCCGGCGATCCAAACGCTTGACCTTTGTAGGCCGTGCCATCTGAAAGAATTAAATAGCGTTCTGTCATCTGCACGTTCCTTTCTAACTGGAACTACTAAGAGTTAATCTTTGCGTTAATCCTGACCCGTAATAATTTCCACACTGTCCTTGCCGTCAACTTCATTTACTGAAACTTGAATGCGTTCATTTTGGGCAGTCGGAATGTTTTTACCAACAAAATCAGCACGAATGGGCAGTTCACGATGGCCACGGTCAACTAAAACAGCTAAGTTAATGCTGTTTGGCCGCCCTAAGTCCATGATGGCGTCCATCGCTGCCCGAATTGTCCGACCAGTAAACAAGACGTCATCCACCAACACGACTTTTTTGTCGGTCACAGAGGTGTTTAGATTGCTGATTGCGGCTTTGGTGGTGGGTTCAGGATTTGAAATATCATCGCGATAACCACTCACGTCCAACTGTCCTACTGGTACGACCGTGTCTTCGAATTGATGCAAGCGTGAAGCGATGCGATCCGCTAAGAACACACCGCGTGTTTTAACGCCGATCAAGACTAAATTGCCAATTCCACGATTACGTTCAATAATTTCATATGTAATTCGTGTTAGTGCCCGTTGCATTGCCATTGCATCGACAACTTCTTTTGCCATTTCAGTTACCCCTTTTTACTTGTTTTCTTGTTGATCCAATTGTGCCAGCATGTCTGTAAACCATGTCGGCAGTGGAATTTCAAACCGCATCGTCTTCCCCGTCCGTGGATGAACAAAACCCAATGTTTGGGCCGTTAAATATTGGCCGTTGCCCGGTAATGTCTTTTTGGGCCCGTACAGCGGGTCACCAGCCAATGGGTGACCAATATAAGCCATGTGAACACGGATTTGGTGTGTTCGCCCAGTGTCTAAACGACAACTGACAAGCGTGAATTGACGGTAGCGTTTTAGCACGTGAAAATGTGTGACTGCCCGACGACCATCTTTGACGATCGCCATTTTTTTGCGATCTTTTGGGGATCGCCCAATTGGCGCATCAATTGTGCCATCATCTTCCTTGATAACGCCATGCACAAGGGCGACATATTGACGTTCATTAGTCTTAGCCTTCAGTTGTGCAGATAAACTTTGATGTGCTAAGTCATTTTTGGCGACCATCAACAAGCCAGAAGTATCCTTATCGATACGATGGACAATGCCCGGCCGCAAACTGCCGTTGATGGTCGACAGCGGACTGTGCGCTAATAGCGCATTTACTAGCGTGTGGTCAGGATGTCCTGGCGCCGGGTGAACCACCATTCCCTGCGGTTTATTCACCACAATCACATCCTCATCTTCATAGACGATGTCCAGTGGAATCGCTTCAGCAACTAGCGCAATTGGTGTCGACGCTTTAGCCACAAATGTAACCACGTCACCGGTAGCAACTTCATCGCGTTTTTTAACCACCACCTGGTTCACAGTCACACGTTTGTCAGCAATGGCGGCCTGTGCTTGTGACCGCGTGATTCCTGCCAATTGACTCAAAACCTTATCCAACCGTCCCGTTTGTGTCGTAATGGTGAAAACTTGCTGTTGCGGGGATGGTGGCGTTGATTCACTTTTCTTTGGTTCGTTACTCTCCATAGTTACGTTTACTAGTCCTCAATTATTTGGCAGCGTGACGGGGGCCTTTTCGAGTGGTAGAGTGCTCCCGTTTGCTCATGCGTGTTGTCTGTCCCGTTTGCTTTGAACTTGCAGTGCGATCATGGCCATTGGTCTCATGATCATCGCGGTCAAAAATCACCGCAATAATCAGTAAAATGACGCCAATCGTGAGACACCAGTCGGCAAAATTGCTGATTGGAAAACTCTTCATAAAGTCAAATTGAAACATATCGAC
>DMZB01000087.1 GCA_003482405.1 Lactobacillus sp.
TTTTTTTCGTGGAACGAATGAATGCCCACCCGCATAGCAGGTGGTTTATTGTTTCGCGCGTTTTCGCGCTCAACTCGGTCTAAAGACAGTAACTCAAAGTCACCCCATTCCCAGAACGCGGAAATAGGGTGACCTTATGTAATGCCCGTTTTCAAGATGGACTTATTTCACAGTTCCTTAAAAATAAGTCATTTTAGCCTGATCAGCACTTACAGCAGGTGTAAATGCCCATCCAAATCACGCCAGCTCACTTCATTGACGTCTTGATTGGTCGCATCCGCCAGTGCATCACCCAGCGCATCTTTTTTCTCTGCCATCAACTGAACCAACTGGTCCTGGCTGATATCGCATTTTACTAGCACCAGTAAGACACCATTTTGGACATCATGAATATCAAAATGTGCCTGTACACTGGCACCTTCAACTAAGTCAACACTGCCTTCGTTTACGACTACCGTTGCCATCATTATTACCCCATTTTTCTTGCAATTATTTCGAGTTTCGCGCGTCATGTCCGCCATTGGGATCGGCAAACTTATTACCAAACTCACGAATGAACCCCAGTACCTGTTTCGCTTGTTCCTCACCGAATTCGTTGATCCAAACGCTGAATCTGTGCGTCACCCGTTCACTTATTTGTGATTCAGCTTGAACGCCTTTAGGGGTCAAACTTAAATTCATTCGCCGACGGTCCTGACTGTCAGCGACTTGCTTAATCAGATCTTTATTTAATAGTGCCCGGATCTGCCTTGAAACTGCGCTACGTGTTACATTTCGACGCGCCGCTATTTCCATCAGGGTTAAATTCTTTTCGCGTGAGACATCGTGTAAAATTAAATATTGCTCAAATGAAATTTGATACTCTGCTGCTGGCCGCGACACAAATTCATCTAAATACTTCAAAAAGTGAATATAGACATCAATTGATTCATTTAATAATTCTTCGTTGGCCATTTGCTTGTCCTCCAATTTACTAACGAGGCGCCACGTCAACAACGTGACCTAATCTTTTACCCAACCCCATTATATACGTAAACACTCTGTCTTCTAGGAAAAAGGCCTGCGCCCTGGATTAACCAACTTGGCGCGCCTTAAAAATTGCGTTTGGCCGAAAAAAGAGGCAGGATTAAAGTATTATACGGGAGGTACATCATGAACAAAATTGCTTCAGGATTGCTTATATTAGCTCTATCTACAACTACACTAGCAGGCTGCTCACAATCTTCCAAGCAATCCACTAACGCTTCTCACGTCTCGACAACCAAAAAAGCGGCCTCTGCGACATCTGCATCGCATAAAGCCACTACTAAAAAGGCATCCACACCAGTGACGTTTGCAAGTAACACATTGACGACGAAGACTGGTGTAATCAAAATCACTGGACAACGACAGGTCGCATCCGCTTTCCCCAACTATCAGCAGTTACTTATCACCTATACTTACTCAAATAAGGCCAAGTCTGATCAGGTCCCTTCCGATCTTTGGTCAAAGTACATTAGGGCTACGCAAGGCGGTAAATCTTTAGTCTCCGGTTCACTGTCGTTAACTGGTGGCAATAGTGATGCTGATAACGATGACATCAATAATTCCGTTACGCCGGTCTCCGCCAACAAGCAAGTTAGCGTCGCAGCCATGTACAAGGTTTCACCCACCGGTGGTCCTGTCACGTTGACCATCCGGGATGGCCATCACACAGTTGGTTCAACAACGCTTAATATTAACGCAAACACAGCAAACTAATTCAGGCGCAACGAACTAGGCGAGAAAATTGCTTCTCAACATTAAGCTCATGACCGCCATTGTTTAGGACTCCAAAGCTGCCCTTCCATGGCACCATGCAAACTTTCAATTTCATCATGTTGCTCTTGAATTAAACTGATTGCTGAATCGATAACAATCTGGTTATGTTCATTGCGTAATTTTTTTAACTGTTCAAGTGTCCACTGATCATGTTCGTTCATCACGGTCTTCCTCCTTACCTTGTTGCGCATAAGTGTAGCACGTCTAATCGTGGAAGGCCTGTTTTTTGCTTGGTACGTTGAAGTTTGAATCATTAACCGTGCACCACAGAAAAAGCAATTACCCACACCGTTTGGTGATTTGGTAATTGCTTTCTTGAGATTCTTAAAACATTGGATGTCCATTTGCGCTATGATTCGGGAACGGTTGCTTTACGGCCCAATGCTCCACGAGTTGACCATCACGAACCCGGAAAATGTCAACTTCAGCCATTTCAGTCGCCTCTGGTCCATCTTGCCGAATGACATGCAGGTACACAAGATCATCGCGATCTGCGACACTGACGACAGTTCGTTTGGACTCACGTAAACTGCCTTGAGGGCCAAACAAAATCCGGTAGTAATGGGTAAACGCCTCCGCGCCATCCGCAATGCTTGGATTGTGTTGGATGAACTCTGGTGCCACAAAACGAGAAACGGCAGAAACATCGTGACGATTGAAAAACGCGTTCCAAAACGCCAAGACAATCTGACAATTCGTGAACGGGCTTAAATCCGGCGTGCCGTCGTCATTGAGTAATTGGACCGTGCCACTAAACTGCTGCGGTCCTTCCGCGACAAACCGTATGCCCGTTAACGTATGGCGATTGAAATCCATCGTCGTCGACATTGCTCCGCGCAAACCGTTCCAGTTTAAGTTATAAACCCCGTCTGCTAAACGTGTAATCACAGCCGGTTGATGTTGTTGTTGAATCGTCTCATCAACTGTTGAAACCCAAGATAAATGTGTTTCATCCTCGACAACATCGATAAATTGGCGGCCATCATTTTGTTTAACTAAAATTTTGCGATTAAAAAGTTGCGCTGTCATCTAACTCCACCTCCGTTTTCTTAATCTGCGGATGTTACGTGTGTAGATGGCGTCCGTCATGTAGCCCCAAAATGCCTAACAGCACCATGACTAGAATTGCAGTAATGGCGATAATTGCTAGTTCAACTTGAAACCCCATAATCCCATCTCCTCGTTGACAGATTACTTTCTGATAACTCTATTTTAACCGATTTCGATGCGTTCGTAACCGCTTACAACTTCTTTTCTAAAGATCCCGCTCAACGATAACTTTCAGTATCAAAGAAATTTAAAATAATTATTGACAGCGCTTACATTCTTCGGTATATTGTTCTCGTAAGGTATTTAGTAATTACCTTCTAATCAATTCT
>DMZB01000286.1 GCA_003482405.1 Lactobacillus sp.
TAATTGCGAAGAAATTGTGTTTACTCATTCAAGACTAGTCAACCATGCTCATAGTGCTGTGGTTACGCCATTGTGAGTGCCCGTGTCTATCTTTCAATTGGGAGCAAGGGCAAGTCAAGACAGCGAAAAGGACAGTGGAAAAATAGAGATAGATGATAGTTAGATAACAAGATAGTTAGAAAGACGTTAATCAGTTATGAACGAGAGATAAAGCTGATTGACATTTGATGAAGAAGATGTTATTATAAAATTAAGGGCGAAAGAAAAGCACCATATCCTCTAAGACTTTAGTCCTATCTTTTCTACGACTTTAGTCCTATCTTTTCATAACATTTTTTGAGTGCTGTAACCATTGGGAGAGTAAGGCTCTATCATTTCTATTTACACAAAAAAATAGAGAAAATACAAACTTTAATCAACTTGTGCTACTATTATATATGTAGAGGGATTAAGAAAGGCACAAAAAATGGTGCTGCCCTCACGTATTATATATGGAGGGAGAAAACCCTAGTCTTCCTCCTGTATAACATAAAATATTCTCCTCTTCCATATAGCCAGGAATGGAAAAACCTGGCTTATGTTTTGAAACAGATATGGAAAAGAGGGGATTTAGGAAAGGAGAAACAGCATGCGAAAACGCAAAGACAAGTATTGGCTGGTTGATAGCGATAAGTTTGACGCCGCACTGGTCAAGGCAGGTGTAAAAAACAAGCATGATCTTGCCGAAAAAGCAAAGTTAGACTACTCAATCCTTACGCATATTTACTCAAGGCCATTAACGCCAAGGAGCATGACAAAGATTTGTTTGGTGCTTAATGTTTCAGCAGATGACTTGTTCAAACCAGCAACAACAGCAAAAAAATAGCCGGTGGTTGCAGCCACCAGCTAAATGGTGATACGTGATTGCCCACGAAAGAGGCAATGCCGCTTGGAAAGCGGTAAACTATCCATCTAGTAAACTATCTGTCTGTCTATCCATCTGTCAATGAATAGATTAACACGTTCTTTTCTTGATGGCAAGACTTGAAAAGGACTTATTAAATGTTATACACACAAATTGGATTCAAAAACAGAACCATGGAAGCATTACCATCAGCAACAACAGATTTTGAACAGTTAAAAGCAATGGCTAAAAATCCACAACAAGCAAACGTGGACGAAAACACAGTCGGCAATTTCAAAGCTAACCAATTGCAGTACATCGTGGCAGGTGAGTTGGAAAATGGACGCAGAGCCAATGATGCTTATCACAACTGCTCTCTGATTCTTGTTGATTTCGACGAGATCAGCGATGAGCAACAATTTGTAAACAAGGTAGCAGCAACATTCAGCCATGTTGAATACATTTTATGGCCCAGCATTTCATATGGATTCAAGGGCATTAGATATCATTTGGCGATTGACCCGTCTCGGCCGATGAAGGATAAGGCTGAAAAAACATCAGTCATTGGTGTAATTAATCAGTTGCTGGGCATTCAATCCGACGAAGCCATGGCAACTTGGGTCCAAATGTTCTCATCGCCATGTGTGACGCCAGCGAACTCAGGAAAGATTATTGTTCACGATGGGAAAAAGTTTGACGTTGACAAAGCAATCAAGAATTACAAGCCAGAGGATGACATGACTAAAATCATGGCATACTACCGTGTCCAAAAACAGGAACAGGACAATAACAAGTCTCATCATCCAATTTCTCAAGAGGTTGCGCTACCAATCATTGCAAAATGGGCGACTAAGAATCAAGACAAATTGAACAGCGAGCTCGAATTTACCAAAGTTATCCGCTTTCTGGTTGAAGAGCAAAACGAAGGACGACTGTCAGGCAAGACTGTAGATGCCGCTGGAACGATTTTAGCTTTAGACAATCAGGACTGGGCAATCAGAAATGCTGACAAGATTGCGGCTCAAAGAAAAGAACACTTGCAGCCGAACAAACTGACATTCAACCAATTCTTTGGGAGTAGTCAAGAACCAAAATGGGTTATCACAACGGACAAAGGTCAGCCAGTGAGTGGGTCATCAGCCAACGTCGACGAATGGTTAAAATGGGCAGTAAGCAATGGCAAGACAGAGCTCAAATCACTGAGATTCAATGAATTCTCAAATCAATACGAAGTTGAAAATGGTCAAGGCACACACAATCTTACTGACCGTGACGTTAGGCAGATTGGGCAAGATGTTCAGCGAATCAGCAAGATCAACCCAACCAAAGATGCATTATTCGATGGCGTGTACCAGTTTGGTGACGAAAACAGTTACAATCCTGTTGTTGATCTAATCACTAAAACAAAATGGGATGGAAAAAAGAGAATCAGCACTGTTTTCATTGACTATTTGGGCGCTGAAGACAGCCAATACACACGAAAAATAAGCAGGGTATGGATGCTGGCCCTAGTTAATAGAATTATTAATCCAGGAGCAAGCGCTGATGTTACGCCAATCCTAATCGGGAAACAAGGCATCGGCAAGAGCACTTTAGCCAAACGTTTAGCTCTGTCCGATGATTATTATTCTGATTCATTAAGAGATATGGCTGGAAATAAGGATGAATTATCGAAATTGGCAGGCAAAACGGTAGTGGAATTGGGCGAACTAGCCAGCATGAAAAAGTCTACCATCGAGGATGTTAAGGCTTTCATCTCAAAGACCATCGATGAATTTCGGCCAGCGTATGGTCGGACTGTTGAATCATATAAGCGCACGGCTTCATTTATTGGGACCTCTAATTCATCTGATGTGCTCACTGACAGCACAGGAAACCGCAGATTTTGGCCGATTGAGTGTGGAGAACAAGAAGCAAAAAAAGACGTGTTCTCACTGTCAGATGGTGATGATGAAATCAAGCAGATGTACGCTGAGGCTTATCAAGCGGTTATGAATGGCGAGCATACCTACCTTGACCACAATGAGATTGCGGAGTTCAGCGGTATTCAAAGAAACTTTGAAAAATACGATGTTTACAAGGAAGCACTAGAAAAAGTGCTTGGTGTAATTGAGTACAATGGAAGTGTGGATGGTAAAGTGGAGCCAATCAGCAAAGATGACCTTTCAGACAAGGTCTGGGACTTTGTGAAAGATTCAGATGAAGCAGATGGCATGAAAGTCAGCTATGCCGCAACACGAAGCCACGTCACCAAGTTGATGGGTGCGTCACAGAGATGGTCAGAGAAGCGAGTAGGACCCAAGAATGGTCACCGAGAAAGAATGTATGTGTTCAATAAATAAAATAGCATAGACCAATAGTCAAAGCAGAGGTACCTTCTCGTACCCCTGCTTTTTTTATGTCCTGATTAAGTCAGCATCAACATCATCAACAACAGTGTTAATTAATGAGCATGAATAAAAGTCAGAAAAAATGACAAATGAAGATGACCAAGGTGTCCAACTTGGTGTCCAAGGTGTCCAACTTGGTGTCCAACACTTGGACACCACCTCAGCCTTACTGTCACAAGAGATACAGCTCGGTGTCCAGGTGTCCAGGTCAATTTCGTAAACTTTATAAATCGAGGGGGAACTTGGCTGTTGCTGACGTGGTGTGGTAGTTTCCCCACGGATTTGAAAGTGTTGGTGTTTTTGCTTGGACACCGTGGACACCAGGGGTTCAGCCTTACTCGCACAAGGGATTTCGGTGTCCAAGTGGTGTCCAGAAGATTTGGACACCAAACGGCAATAATCGCTGTGTCCTTAGAGACTGTAGGCGTATCGGTGTCCAGTTGGTGTCCAGTCAGTGTCCAGTCAGTGTCCATAAAAGTTGGACACCAAGTCAAAAATGTTGGACACCAGCAAATTATGTCCAGAGTCTATAGATTGTGATTATGTTATCAATGTCAGCAGAGCAGAACTCACATCCTGCCAGTTTTAACACGGCATTAAGCCATAGGAACAAGGCGCAGCTGGTTGACTTGTTTGTATACCATTTGGTTTTGAGCATTTTAGTCATCATCAGCACTATAAATGTTAAGAAAAGGTAAAGAAATAAAAAATATTTTTGAGCTATTTTTCAAGAATGCCGATATGAAGGCATTGCTATTTTGCTCACAATATTTTTCATGTTTCGATAGACTATATTACCTAACGTAGACGAGGGAAGACATAAAAAATCAATCTTATCTGCAAAAGTTGTATAATGTGTATGTAGTAAAAATGGAATAGGAGATAATTTTATGATAGATTTAGGAACAGAAAAGATTAACAGCAGCAGCATAGTTTTAATGGAAAGTAGTTATCAGAATTTATATGCCGATTTCGAGGGCAATATTTACAGACGCACCAAGCATGGCATGAAGCGTGTTCCTACATTTGTCAATAATTCTGGGTACGAGCTGGTTCAGTTCAAAAAAGATAACGGTAAATACACGGCAACAACTGTTCAACGTGTCGTTGCAAGTGCCTGGTTACCTAATCCACAGCATTTATCAGATGTTGATCACATTGACGACAACAAGTTAAATAATGCAGTCAGCAATTTGCAGTGGCTAAGTCACAGAGACAACCTGATGAAAAGTCACCGGTTCCATTCATTGGCAGGACATGGTTCACCCGTGGTTGGTCGCAAGGTTATTAAGGTTAGCAAGGGTGGAAAGAAAAAGACATATCGTTCAATTTCAGCCGCAGCCAGAGACAATGACTTATCATTTTCATCGGTTCGTGGCAGTGCTAACCACCAGATGACGTTGGACAGACCTTACTATTTTGAATTTGCACAGGAGGACATGTAAAAAATGAAAAATGAAAAAATTGGTTTTGGTGATGTTCTGATTTATTCCCTGCTTTTGATTTTGTCGATGAAAGTGACTGGAATTATCGGCGGAAGCTGGGCCACAATTTACAATTTTAGTATTTTCGTTCTTACCTATCTATTTATCTATTTCGTTATTGACGTGATTATCAAAGTTATCACAGCTGCTATCGAAAAGCGTGATGAGTAAATGCTTTCAGAGCAAACAATCAGAGATATTTTATCAGAGCCCCAGTTTGGTCATCAGGCAGCAATTCTTTCACGGCATTTGAAAGAACCACTTGCAGATGCCAGTCAAGACCTGATTTTGGAGCTGTTGGAACACAGGTTGAAAAGTTGGTCAGATTTGCAGACCGAAGCCGCTATCATGCGAGAGTTGCCCGATCTTCAATGGCGAATAGTCTACGCACGTAAAGACGTAGAGCGCAGGCAATGGCACAGCGAGAAAGTTGAAGCTGACAAGGCAGACATGTTGGGTTTAACAATTCCGCCAGATCCGCACAGTGAGCAAGAAATGAATGAGGCAGTCGAGCGAGCCAATTCAATTATTCATAATCGTCAG
>DMZB01000078.1 GCA_003482405.1 Lactobacillus sp.
GCTGTCACTGACCTGGTATTGGCTATCTTGGGCTGCTGAGTCCTCTTCATGACGATCTGCAATAATTTGGTTTTTATAAGCCGCAATCAGTTTGTCCTGTTGTTTAATCGACTTTCTTTCGCCGACAATGGACTTTTTCAGAGAATCAACCGCATAATCCGTACGACTTCGTGCTTGCAACTTGTTGTCGATAAAGCCCTTACGTTCATTGATAACAAACGTCGCCTTCGAAGAAGCTACAGCAGGTTTATAGCTCGAAGAACTGCTCGATTCTGCACCGCTCGACTGTGAAGAAGCCTGTTGTTGCAACGCTTGAATATTTGGTTGTTTACTCGTGACAATAATTTGAATCCCTTGGTACCCAGGCTTTAAATGCTTCAGTACCAAAATAAAGTTGTTGTTGGCCAACGGTAGCAATTCATAACGTACGCCTTGTGGCACCATCGTGGACACTTTAAAGTGAATAAACTCTGGATCAACAACTTGGGCAGTGGTGCCACTCAGTGACATACTAATAACCATGAATTGTTGATTCTGATTATACTGTCGAGATTGTAGCGTAATATTGGCAGCCCCATTTTGCCCACCCACTTGCTGAGCTGTGCCGAGGGCACTGTCTGGAAAACGAGTGATTTTTGGCACCATACGCGTGTTAATTACTAATCCAATCATGATGCCAAGAATAATCGCTGGTAATAAAAATTTCCGTAACCGGAAGTGATCTTCCAACCACTGATGAACCCGCCGCAGCCACGCCTGATACCGATGAACGCCTTTGGTGCAGATGTCAATGAATTGTTTAAACATGCAACCACCCCGCTGCAATCACCGTAGGTCGTATCCCAAAGATTTTTTTAATCTTTTTGCGATCGGTGCCTGAATACATGCGCACCGGTCTTCCGTGATCACGCCATAGGATTTGTGGCTGGCCTTGCTTCAAGATCATAAATGTTGGCGTATGTCTAACCCCGAAACGTTTAAAATACTGCTGGTCATCTTTAGACGTAGCTTCGACAAACACCGTCTTTTGGGAAAAAGCACCCATCTTAACTAGTGTCTGAACCGACCGACAATCTGGACAACCATGTCTTTTAAACACCACAACCGTTGCTTTGTCTGTTCCTTGGACGACTCGGCCAATTGCTGACGGCGAAGAGGTTTTCATCTCTTGCGTAACAAAATTAAAACTGACAGCACTGAAACCAAGCATCAGCAGAAGTCCCACAAATACTACTAACGTCTTCTTTTGATATTTAGTCATGTCCCTTCCCCCTTAATGACCAGACTCAGGATTGAGCGTATATAGTGCCGGGTCAATCGCGATCCCAGAAGGTCGTATGACCGTTAAGTTGCGTCCGGAAATCACTTTATGAGCCGGATAAAAGTCCAGGCTTAAACCAGCCGTTAAATCATCACGTAACTTGCGATAGTTTTTGTTATGTCGAAGGTCGGACCAATTTAAACTGAGATTTTGCTTGCGCCATTCACTCGGTAGATAACCCTCTTTAAGTGCCCACGTGATCGCGACATCTTCAGCAGGGCTAACAATAACCGGTTCATCAGCAAGCGCGTCATACTTGAACGAAACCACATAACACAGTTTGTTCAAACTATGGGCAGGCGTTTTATTTTTTGCTTTAAACATCTAATCCCTCCGTTAAAACAATTTACGCACTGACATCACATCATTTGATTGCTGCCGGATCCGCTGGTTCTGGACTCGCACCACCTAAATAATGGTTTTCTAATTCATTCAGTTCCATAGCCGTGACCGTTGCCAAGATCCCCTGATGCTCAAGCGATGTTTTCTGTGCGAGGGCAATCGCATAATCGTAAGTGGCCAAATATAGGTACAGCTGTGCACCATGTGGTGAACGGCTCGTATCACCACTCACAATAAAAATCGGCCGTTCTTTAATTGCATCTGCTAACATAATTTGCCTTTCTGGGTTTCAACCCATTATCGATATGGAATCTTGTCTTCCGTGGTGGTGCCATTTGTAAACCAACTGCCAGTCTGAGTAGACCGAATCATTAAAAACTGTTGGTGATTAGAGGTCCGTTCATATTGGACATAAACACATTGTGTCCCGTCACTTTGCTTAGCTCTTGACACGTTGTTAATACGAGCATCAGTCGGCAAATTATATTCGGCCGTTGGCGACGACTCAGGTCGACCTGTCGACCAAAGATCAGAACTGACATTGGAAATAGCTACAAAAATCAACATGACCATCACTGCTGCCAGCAAACCCGATATAATTAACGTTCGTGTGCGCCCTGGCAAATAGCGCCGTAAATTTAAAGTCTTTACCTGCATAGTCTCTCCCTAAAATCCCAGACGCGGCCAGTGCAGCGTGGGCAAAACCGCAAAAATCACGACCAGAATCAACAAAACTACGATGATTACTAGTGCAACATTGGCTGCCCATTTCATAAACACACGCTCACGTGGAAAGTCGGCTAATTTGCCTTGAATCTGTTTCTGCTTTTCATGTTGCACATAGGCGGTTCGACTAATCTCATAAATTGGTCGCTGTTTAATGATCATCACGCGTCACCCGTTACCTGCTTATTAGTCTTGTCACGACTAGATCGTCGTGAATGCTGATCTAGATGTTCCTCAGCCGTTTTCAACAGGCTCAGTTCCATTTGTTCATCCGACAAGGCCTTAACAAATTCAAACACCGGCAACGCCGGACCATTGATCTGTGAAATAACACAGTCAATATACGGTAAACGATTCGGATCAATGGGTGCTTGCCCTTTGGCATTGATGCGCTGCGATTGACTGACGATCGCATACACACACACCACGCATAATTGACCAGTTTCATCAGGAGCCACCGCTAAGACGCCAGCACCTTCAGTCCAGCGCCGCATCTCTTTTTCTTCAACAGAAAAAATCGACTTGAGCACTGTCGGAACCCGCCAATAAATACGATGATCCCGATCGATAATGCCCGACTGACCCATCTTGAATCCATAGGCGATCATGATGCGGCCCCCTTATTACCGTGATACAGCCCTTGACGCGCGAGCGTCTCTCTTACAGCCGGTCGGCTCTGTGCAGTCATTCTCGCAACGGCACGAATACTGTGTGTTTCAAACCAGCAAAAACGGACATAATTCGAATCACGTGCTAGCCTGTTTGGCGAACCAAGCCAAATTTGCCGACCAAGCCGCTTGATAGCGTTACATTCAGAGCAATGTTCATCGTCGTGCTCGGAATCAAAAAATTCAGGGTGGTCACGCAATAAACGTTGTAAATCACTGATTGATGGCATGTTGTCCAGTCCCCTTTGCTGCTTCTCGCTCCAAATACACGTACTGCTCGTCAGCTTTCCAATCATGGCCAAAATCTGGTGAAAAATACACTGTCCCAATGACTGGTTTTAAATACCGCAAAACGCGCGTTATATTTTGCTCAAATAACGATGATGCGGACTGACTCAGCCCAATCGCCGGCGACTCACGCAAATAAGTTTTAAACGTGATTCTCGCCCACTCTCGTGATCCACGAGCATGATCAAGGACGGTTACTTTAAACATCACTGACCCCCGGCGAAAATAACCGACACGAGCCCGATACTGCCAAAACCGCTCACCAGCATCCTGATCATCAACCGTCTTCACGAACCCAAACTCATGCAACCGAACCGCTGGAATATATGCTTTAACGATCATAAAAATCCCCTACCCCTTCGAACCTGTTACGACTGCCCAGAATGATGACGGTAAAAACCGCCTTTGGCGACACATTCTGTCTTGCTGATCCTCAAACATGAAGGCACTAAAAAAGGGACTGCCAACGCTTTCACGTCAACAGTCCCGATGAACCACTGCATACACTCACACTCCAATTAACAGTTAACACACTCGGCAAAAGACATCCGGGGAATAGAAGCCAACACAAGCTCTGGGGGGAACTAGTCGCCTCATGTGTTGCTAATTCACAAACCACTGCATCAAAGTGTCCTCAAGGCCTATCTAAAAGCATTTCGGTGCACTACGACTAAGTGTAGAAAGTTAGTGAATTAACTGCTAAAATAGAAGTGCTGTTGCTTACAACAACAGCGATCAGGAGTGCTTTCATGAAAACGTAGTGAAGTACGTTTTCGTGTCAACCAAGCTCTGCAATTCTGGTATTACCAGTACCCTTATTGCATCTTGGAGCACCCTTTTTTTTAATGCCCTCGTGTACGAGGACCAACAATTAATTACGCAAAAATCGTAGCACGTAAAAAATTATTAAGCAATCACCAAATTTTAATTCATCTCACAAACCATGCAGTTTAAAGCCTTGACTGCGTCACTCAATTATCATAAAAACATTTATGCAATGACGGTCAAAACCCCGAAACAACAAGGTTTACAATAAGAACATACGTTCGATAACCACATCTTTAATATACGCCCAGCATGCATAAAACGCAATCGTAAATTTTTAAACACGCGTGTCAACCAAGCAAACTTTCTAAGACATAAACCCGTTAATGGCAATTTAGAGCACAAATTTTACGAGGTTAAGATTGCCTCTGGCACATCAAATAAATCTACTGCTTCAGCAACGGGTTCAACAGCGTCCGGTTGGCGATACTTTTGAAGCTGGTCCTGGACATAGGCCCACCAGTCACTGGCGACCTTCAGACGCCGCGTCATGGCCGCTGTTAGAAGCATACTAATGGTTGCTAGTTCAGGCGCTTGTGAGCCTTTACCGGCCCGCATGATCAACTGTCCAGATTCACGTAGTTGCTTCAGAACTTTGTTCAGCGACCCAGCCGAGATCTTCAATGCATCACGAATAGCCCGTGTACTCAACTGTACGCGGGCTTTCCCCTGTCCTCTGGCATTAATGAATTTTAAAACGTCGACCGCCCATTCAGACACATGTGAATAAGACCGCTCATTACGTGGCTTGGCGAACTTATACCAGTTACGACGATCAACGGTTTTAGCTACTTCAGGCACGTCCCAGGCTTCTAGCAGCGCTTGGATATAATCCTTACGGGCACCAGCAAACTTACCGCTATAAGCGTCTCTGACCACTAGTTCAACGGCTCTTGCAGACAAAGGCAGCTCCAGACGTTCGTTAAATTCAATCAGTGAAACTAACGCAGCCTCTTCAGGGACGTTTGATGAATAGTTGGCCAACGCCAATGTAAACAATGTATTGTGCCGCCCAACATCCTGTCCACAGTCCGGACTAACGGCGGTACAACGAATTAAGCCCTGGTACCAGGACTGATCAATTTGTCGACGAGTAACCCGCCGAACACTATGTAAACCAATTTTGACCAGCTTGGCTTTTTGAGCTGCTTTCGTTTGTCGCATACTCCAGGACATCAAGTCATCAAAGGAATAGGTGCTGGTTGGATCAAACCAGATCGTATTCTGGTTAGTTGGCATACGAAATACACCTAACGCAGAGCAATGCAAATCAACGTTGGACAGGCTTTTTGATAGATACAATTTTAAATTATCAGCAATCTTCTCGGCCGTTGCGATCACAGGCATTGATCCGCTCTTACGCTTGGCCACAAACGCCGGCTCCTTGAGAACATAATAGATCTGATAACCACGATCAGTCTTCAGCATGAGCGTTGGGATCCCAGTGCCGCCTAACGTGTCCAAGACACTGGCATTATTAACATCTTCAGCATGCTTGTCACGTTCGTTAGCGTCTTCAAAATCCACGTCCACCACGAACGTGTTGATCTGGCTGATATTAGTTTTGTCCATGCCACGTAAGCTGTCTCGGTCACCATTGTAACCAAGCCAGACATGTGTGTTCGGCGTCCAGTGAGTGAACTCAGATTGGTGTTGTTGCAAGGCTTCAAGTGACGTCATGACCAAGCCATGACCACGTTTAAGCTGGCCCTTTGACCGAAAAACGGCCACAGCACCCTTCTTATCGTTGGTTTCAGGAACCAGCGACACCACTTTCTTGCTATGTACTTGTTTGTAACGGTGCAGTGAATCATGCAAAATCAGCTCAACTGCGCCCCATGAATTGTCGTAGGAAGGCATAGTTTGCCCTTTCCGCGAGCAGAAAAATAGCCTGCTAAATAAACCTAGCAGGCTAAACTATTACGGAGTATACATAAAACCATTCTGTATCCTTAAACGTATTCGACAAATTATGATTGTTAATAGATTTGGTCGCCAAAACAAAGCTATTAACGATTGCTGTTGGATACTCCGAAAGTGCTCACTAAATTTTTTAATGATATTAAATTACAGTCAATGTACATCGCCATCAAAAAAAAGTAAAGAACAACTTCAGCTGAGAAATATAGTTCTCAGCAAATGAATTGACAGTTTATATCAATCGAATTACAATGACTATTGAAAAGTTTCGGACTATTCTTGTCGCCAAACTTGAAGACCGAAACGATAATTTAGCTGTTGGGTACTCTTAAGTGCTCATACACCGACTTCTAAGGAAGTCGGTTTTCTTTTTGCTCTTAAAACAATCAGTGATTTCTTTTACACCATGAGAATACAACTTTATATCCTTGTTGTAAACACCTTTTCACACAAGTATACTTTTGTTGAGATTAGTATACTTGTGTACTTATCCACTCGTATACTAATCGACTAATCCACTATTGTACTAAGACACTAATATACTTTTCCATTAGTATAGTAGTGGAAAAGTATACTTTATAATGTGCTGATATTATGCCTTTTACATAAAAGTGCCAACGCCACCTTTTTGGTTACTTAGGGCAATTACGTAAGTCATAAAATCCCTCCTCGTAAGTACACAAGTATACTTGTGTACTTACGAGGAGGGATTTTATGACTTACGTAATTGCCCTAAGTAACCAAAAAGGTGGCGTTGGCAAAACCACGACCAGCATTAATTTAGGTGCTAGTCTCGTGGAACTTGGACAAAAAGTCCTGTTAATTGATACGGATGCACAGGGGAACGCCACGAGCGGTCTCGGCATTCAAAAGTCAGCAATCGAAAATGAAATTTACGACGTGCTGATCAACGACGTTCCCATTCAAGACACGATCATTCCAACCAGTCACAAGGGGTTAGACATTGTGCCCGCGACGATTCAGTTATCGGGGGCCGAAATTGAACTCACCCCAATGATGGCCCGTGAGACCCGGTTAAGGGACGCCATTGACGACGTGAAAGCCGATTACGACTTTATCCTGATCGATTGTCCACCGTCGTTGGGATTACTGACGATCAACGCGTTTACGGCCTGTGATTCGATCTTAATTCCCGTGCAGAGTGAATACTACGCGTTGGAAGGGTTAAGTCAGCTATTAAATACGGTTAAATTAGTCCAGAAACACTTTAATAAACAATTGAAGATTGAAGGCGTCTTGATGACCATGTACGATGCCCGCACCAACCTTGGGGCCCAGGTTAATGAAGAAGTTCGGAAATACTTCAAAGATGCCGTTTATGACACGATTATCCCCCGGAACGTGCGGTTATCCGAAGCGCCAAGTCACGGCCTGGCCATCGTTGATTACGACGCCCGTTCCAAGGGTGCGCAAGTTTACTTAGCTTTAGCAAAGGAAGTGTTGGCAGCCCATGGCAAGTAAAGATAAGGACCAGAACAAGGCACTGGGTCGCGGCATTGGGGCGCTATTTGCCGATGTCGACGAACCAACCAGTGAAGAAGCGGTCGTGGAACTTGATTTAACCGATATCCACGCCAATCCATATCAACCACGGCGAACGTTTGACAGCACCGCATTAAAGGAACTGGCTAGTTCAATTGCCAAGTCCGGTGTATTTCAACCAATCATCGTGCGTCAGCCGGACGCTGAAATTAAAAAGTACGAAATCATCGCCGGCGAACGGCGTTTCCGGGCGTCCAAGTTAGCGAAGAAAACGTCAATTCCAGCCATCGTGCGTGACGTAACCGAAGAACAAATGATGGAAGTTGCCGTGTTGGAAAACTTACAACGCGAAGACCTGACACCATTGGAAGAAGCCCAAGCGTATGATTCGTTAATGAAAAAGCTGAAGTTGACGCAGGCAGAAGTTTCCAAGCGCCTCGGAAAGAGTCGCCCGTACATTGCCAACTACTTACGCCTATTGGGGTTGCCAAGCAGTGTTAAGCAGCTGATTCAAAAGGGTCAACTGGCGATGGGTCAAGCCCGGACATTGCTGTCGCTTAAAGACAAGACCAAGTTAGAAGCCCTAGCGAAACGGGCCGTCAAGGATAATCTGACCGTGCGCCAACTGGAACAAATCGTGGCTCAGTACAACGGGGACCACGATAAACCGGCGAAGAAGACCGTGACGAAGAAGTCACCGTACATTCGGGCCAGCGAAGAACAGTTGCAAGAAAAGTTCGGTACGGCGGTTTCAATCCAGGCGAAGGCGAATAAGCAGGATCAGGGAAAAATTGAGATCCCGTACTTATCCAATGACGACTTAAGCCGGATTTTAGAAATCTTAAACATTGATTTAAATTAATTTATTTATGAAGGGGCGTTGCGCATGTATGATTTAGGTGATATTGTCGAAATGAAGAAAGCCCATCCATGCGGGGTCAACCGTTGGGAAATCACGCGGATGGGGGCCGACATTAAGATTAAATGTACCGGTTGTGGTCACGTGGTCATGATGCCACGCCGCGAGTTCAATAAGAAGTTAAAAAAAGTTTTAGAAAAGAAAGCCGACCAAGCTTAATTATTTAAAAGGAAGAGTGAATAACCGATATGGCACTTACAGCAGGTATCGTTGGGTTACCAAACGTTGGTAAATCCACATTGTTTAACGCAATTACGAAGGCGGGGGCCGAAATGGCCAACTACCCGTTCGCGACGATCGATCCAAACGTGGGGATGGTTGAAGTTCCCGACGCTCGTTTAGACCGAATTCAAGAATTGATTCCCGCTAAAAAGGTTGTGCCAACGACCTTTGAATTTACCGATATCGCCGGGATCGTTAAGGGTGCCAGCAAGGGTGAAGGACTTGGAAACAAGTTCCTGGAAAACATTCGCCAAGTGGACGCCATCGTGCACGTGGTGCGAGCCTTTGATGATGACAATATTACCCACGTAACGGGGAAAGTTGACCCACAAGATGACATTGAAACCATCAACTTGGAACTCAGTTTATCTGATTTGGAAGCCGTTGATAAGCGTTTAGCGAAGGTTCAACGTGCGGCTAAGGGGAGCGACAAGGAAGCCAAGGCGGAACTAGCCGTCTTAGAAAAGATCAAGCCGGCTTTGGAAGCTGGTAAGCCCGTTCGTTCATTAGACTTTACGGATGATGAACAACCAATCGTGCGTGGTCTCTTCCTATTGACTTCGAAGCCCGTCCTCTACGTCGCTAACATTGCTGAAGACGACATGGCCGACCCTGAAAGTTCAAAGT
>DMZB01000161.1 GCA_003482405.1 Lactobacillus sp.
TTGTTTACTCTCGAATCAGGGCAATCCGGTTAAAGAAGTTGGTCAGGTTCCGGAAGCCGTAGCCAATTCGTTTTAATGTCTTGATCTTACGATTAATACCTTCAATGGGACCATTTGAATAGGATAGACGACAGCTATTGAGGACCGCTTCGTAGTTCTTCTTAAAGGTGGTTCTGGCAGTATCCATAGCGGAATGAGTGGGTTGATAAGTGTTAAATAACTTGCCAAGATTCTTAGCTTGTCGGTGACGAATAGCCGTTAATAACTTTTGATAGGTCTGGTAGGCGTTGGCAAGTTGAGTATCAGTCGAGAGGGCCAAATCAACGGCGTTCTGTTGGGTCATGTATTCGTTGATTCCACGTAAAAAGACTGGTTTACTGGCGTTAAGCTCGCTTTGATCCTTATGGAGTAACTTCCATTGGGATTTCAAAACCTTGTAGAGACGCGATTTATGGTCGTCAATGTCGTGTAAAACGCGCAGCCTCTCTGTATCCAATGCCCGACTAACCAATTGAACAATGTGAAACCGATCAATACAGGTTTTGGCGTTGGGAAAGATCCGGTGGATAAAGGAACAGTACTGGGCATTCAGATCGACCACAACGCTTTGAATGGCTTGCCGTTCAGTCAACGAGTAGCGACTGGTAAAGTAGTCGATAATATCATTTGATAGCCGACCAGGCAATGTCACAACTAACCGATGAGAATCGGCATCACAACAGATAAATGACATGTGATTTCCAGTTGACCGGAACTCATCAAAGCAGAGGTTTTCTGGAAGTTTTTTCAGGCGATAAGGCCGGTGAACTTCAGCATTAATAATGCGCGTCACACTGGTATTAGAGATGCCCGTCAAGGTGGCAATCGTGGTGCCGGCTAATGAAAGTTTGGCTAGTTTGATGGTCTGTTGCGCAACTCCAGGTGTGAGCGTATGGTTAAAACTTAAACTATTGGAACGGGCACCACAGGTGTAGCCACAATGATGACATAAATAGCGCTGCTTATGAACTCGCAAACGAACTGGATCACCATTGATTGATGGTAACTTGGCATGAGCCAGCCGGTAACCATTTTTAATCAAGGCCTCACTATGACAGTGTGGGCAATGAGTTAGTGGATAGGATAGCTTGGCTTCGATGATTAGAGTGACGACACCACGCTTTCTTTCAGAGTAGATATCTAAGACATGTAGATTAGTATCTGTTAATTTGACCAGTTTTAGGATAGAATCATTAATTAGGGACACTATGTTTTCCTCACTTTCGATTGACTTGTGGTGATTTAATCGTAACATGTGAGGACATAGCGTCCTTTTATGATGGAATAAGACAATAAAAAACTGGCATTGGTGTGACCACCAATACCAGAAATTTTACAGCCAAAAATACTAATACCCCATAAGCCAAATACATGTGTAATCAAAATGCCTCCAACTGCCCCACCAAGTGTTTCCCCTAAATACATTGCGGCATTTGATATTGAAGAAACGGTACTTCTGGCTGTATTAGTAGTTCCTTGAAGGGTTGTCATAAACAACGGGAATATAAATCCCCCTACAAGGAAAATAAGTGTCAACATTAATTGTGCTACCCAAATATTGTTTGAGAACGCAACCAATCCATATAATAGAAGATAAACTACAAATTCAATGAAAAAGGCTTTGGGAATTCCTAATTTATCAACAATTTTGCTACTATATATTGTTCCTAATAAATTTCCTATCCCAATAACAATCATGGCAGATCCAATCTGACCAACTGATAAAGAAAAACTCTTATTAAACCAAGTGCCAATAAATGATAAAGAACAGAAATTACCTGTCTGAAAAGTAAAATAAGCAAGTAGATAAAGCAACGCACGCTTGTTTTTTAATAAGTCTCGATAAATTCCCCAGAATTTCACATTAGTATGCATTTTTGTGTTCAGACTTGGTAACTGCCAAGCTGATACTAAACAAAGAACTAGTGCAATCAATGAAATGAAAAAAAACGGAAATCTCCAAGAAAATACTGCTAAATAACTGCCAATAGGAATTCCGACAATTTGTGAAACAGCTAAACCGGCCGAAGCCAAGCCCATTGGAGATACAATTTTCTCTTTAGGAACAACAATTGGAATTGATGCCCAAACTTGTGGGCCGACAAAGGCTGCACTCACACCGGCAAAAAATCTTGATCCCAACATCATTGGAAAACTATTCGACAAACCACATGCAGCAGTTGAAAGTGAAAAACAGACTAAACCGCCTATTGAAATTTTTCTGCGATCATGCCCGTCAGAAATTGGGCCTGCCGTCAACGCAGACAATGTGTACCCGAGGGCATAAGCACTAACAATAATGCCTGAAGAGCTACTAGAAATTTGATAATATCTAACTAACGTTGGCAGTAATGGTGATACTAAAAATGTATCCGTCCCAATTACAAACATTAAGCAACTTCTATAATTCATCCGAACAATAATAAACAAAGTCCCAAAGCAATCTCTTACAATGGTAGTAGTTAATTCCAACCAGCTATAAGGAGTGATTCCTTTGGGTACTTCTACTTTATCACGTTTTCCACGTGGTGCGCAAGCTCACATGGTCAGGGAAGGCGATCATACTTACCAA
>DMZB01000314.1 GCA_003482405.1 Lactobacillus sp.
GTGGCTGTGCCATAATGTCGATACCCGTCGTTAGCAGATGTTCTGGGTCAGTTAACACAAGTTTAGCCTGTCCGCCGCCAAACATTTGCACAAAAATTTTGCTGAAGGACTTGGCAACTTCATCAAACGACTGTTTAAAACGTGTTTGCACTTCGCCATCCATTTCTGTCATGGTTTCTTGAAGTTGTTGTTGGCTGGTAATTAAATCAGACTGTTGCCGTGCCAAAAAGTCATAGCGTTCAGAAACCCGCTGGTACTCTTCAATCGCACCGACATTAACGTCACCAATTTCATCTAACCCACGCTTTAATAATTTAAGTTGCTTTTTAATTTCAGTAACATTCAGATCACTCAAATCTGAATTTGCATCTTCGAAACTAAGCTCGTAAGTGTCGGATAGCGTGTTCAAGTCATTGTCTAATAGCGTTGCCAACCGTGACTGCCGGGCGCTTAAATCATTCATTTCACTTAAAGAAACTCGCTGAAGTCCCTGAATGCGGGTCAATTCGCTATCGCCAGTTGCCAGCTGTTCACTCAATTCTGTGAGACGGGCGTTGGCGTGAACTAACGCTTTAGCCACGCGTTTTACTTCATTTTGAGCCTGCTTAAGTTGAGTCGCAACATCACTCATTGAAGAACCCGCATCAGACTGGCTTGTCTGCAAATTCGTTAAACGTTCTTCCTGTGCCTGCTTACGCTTGTTTAGCTCGCCGAGCGATTGTGTGCCTCGGCTGAGATCTCGTTTTTTTGATGCCAACTGTGCTTGAGCAGTTGCCAACCAGGTCATCTTTTCTTGGCGCTGGTTAGCCTTAGTTTCATCATCGGCAGTTAATGTCGTCAAGTCACGCTGCGCTTGTTCGCGTTGTGACTTTATATCGGCTAACTGTTGAGTTGTTGCCGTCGTCTTCTGTTCATTTGTGTCAATTTGAGTCTGATAGTCAGAGGCATCTTGATCTTGCTGTTGTTGTTCATATTGACTGGCGGTTAATTTACGGTTGGCCTCAGTGAGCTGATCATTTAACAAACTCAGTGAGCCTTCTTGATGCTGAACTTCAGCATCAGTGGCATTTAGCGTATCACGCAACTTCGAACCGGCAGCGTTACTGGTGTCCAGTTGAGATTGTAAATCAGCGACGTGTTTTTCTTGTTGATCAAGCTTTGTCTGCATCTGAGCAATGGCCGTTTCAAGATCGTCATGTTCTGAGCGTTGGCTTAGAAGCCCGACCTGTGCATTACGATTAGCGCCACCCGTAATTGAGCCACTTGCATTCATCACCTGACCATCCTGAGTCACAATTCTAAAGCGATGACCAGCAATTTTAGCAATCGCAATTGCTGCATCGAGGTTGGTCGCAACAACTGTTGTGCCCAGCAGATGGTCAACTATCCCTCGTAATTGGGCGTCAAAGGTGATCAATTCGGCAGCTAAACCAATAAAACCGTCTACATGCGCGACATTGTCTAACTGTGCTGGTGTCAAACGGCGACCGCGAATGGTTGTTAAGGGTAAAAACGTGGCCCGGCCTGCGCGTTGTGCCGTCAGAAAGTGGACAGCATCGCGGGCGGTTAGCTCATCACGAACGACCAGTTGTTGCAACTGGGCGCCCAGTGCTGTTTCAATGGCCTTGGTGATGGTTTTAGGGACAGTGATTAAATCTGCGACGGAGCCAACCAAACCACTAAACTGAGCCCGATGGTTGAGAATGGCCTTGACCCCTTGGTAAAAGCCAGCATGTTCATCATTGAGGGCCGCCAAGCTGTCTGCCCTGGCTTTGGCGCGTTGCTGCACTGCCAGCGCATTGTACCAATTTTTCTGTGCTGCCTCAAATTCAGCCGTCAATTTGTGGTAGCGCTGACCGTCATTTTTAAATTGTTCATGCAGGTCTCGTTGCTGCTGCTTGCTAGTGGTTAGTTGTGTCGCTAATTCTTTTTTTTGCGCCATTAATGTTTGAATAGACCGCTGCATGGCCGCCGTTTGACTCGCAAGGTGTTCACGATTTTGACCGCCCTGTTCGTGATTACGTTCTAGGTAGTGGCGTTCATTATGCAGTGTCGTTAACGTTTGCATTTGTGTGATGTATTGATCTTGAAGCTGGTTTATTTGTGCCTCAAGTTGTACTTGTTGGTGTTTATTTTGGCCATTTTTCAAAGCATCAACTACATCAGTCGCCTGCTTAACAGCTTGTTGCTGAGTCTCAATGGCCTGCCTCAATTGCTCGTTTTCTGATGTTACCTGTTTAATCTGTGCTTGTGTCTCGGATAGACCGTGCGTAATCTCTGAAAGTTGCTGCTGTTGATAGGCTGTTTTAGTGTTGGCGTTTGTCTGCTGTCCCGTTAACCGTTCAACTTGTTGTGTTAAAGATAACTGCTGATCTTGCAACTCATCTTTTTGCTGAAACAGCTTTGCCTGTTCGGTTTTCATGGCCGTGACTGTGGCAGTTTGATTTTTAACCTGCTGTTCATAATCAGTCACCAATGTCTTCGACTTAGACATGCGCTGATCGACTTCGTGCTTGTCACGACGGTTATCCTTAATTTCAATCACAAGCCGTGACTTGTCTAACTCATCATAACGGTGTTTTTGATCAAGATAATCCTTAGCGAGTGCACTTTGTTCAGCCAAGGGTTCCATCTGGCTTTCAAGTTCGGCAATAATGTCATTCACACGGTTCAAGTTGTCATGTGTTGTGGCTAACTCTTTTTGTGCTTTATTCTTGTTTTGTTTGTACTTATAAATGCCAGCGACTTCCTCAATGATGGTTCGTCGGTCCTCAGGATTGTTATTGATAACCGATTCAACCCGTCCTTGACTAATAATCGAAAAAGATTCACGCCCAAGTCCTGTATCCATAAACAAATTAACAACATCACGTAAGCGACATTGATTACCGTTAATTCGATATTCTGATTCACCGTTTCTAAAAAGCCGTCGCGTAACCCGGACTTCCGAAAAATCGCTCTTCAAATAGTGATCACTATTTTCAAAGGTGATTGAAACTTCTGCTCGGTTAAGTGGTTTACGGTTGGCAGCACCCGCAAAAATAACATCCGTCATCTTTGTCCCGCGTAAATCACGGGCCGACTGCTCGCCCAAAACCCAGCGAATCGCCTCGATAATGTTACTTTTGCCACTACCATTAGGACCGACAATACCAGTCATACCAGGCATAAATTCAATTTTTGTCTTATCAGCAAACGATTTGAATCCGCTGATTTCTAAGGCCTTTAGTTTCATGCAACATCCATCCGTTTATTAGTCCAACTCGTCTTTACCATGTGTAACCAACGTTTCCTGCTGGCCACGCAAGCTTTGAAGTGCTTGTAAGGCAGCTGCCTGTTCAGCATTCTTCTTTGACTTACCCGTGCCCTCGCCGATCACTTTTTTGTCTGCTGCGACGGTCATCGTGAAATTCCGGTCATTTTCCGGACCATCTTCACGTTCAAGTTCATAGTCGATTTCAACATCGCCGTCGCGTTGCAACCATTCCTGTAGTGCGGTCTTATAATCAATTGCATGATCAAACCAACCGGCATCTAGTTTAGGGAAAATTACCTTGGAAATAAAAGCAACGACGGCATCTTTCCCTTGATCAAGATACAGTGCACCGATGAAAGATTCAAAAATATCACAAAGTAATGATGAGCGCTGACGAGCGCCTTCTTTTTCTTCGCCGCGACCGAGGCGAATATACTGATCAAAATGACACGCCAACGCAAACTTGGCGAAACTGGCTTCTTGCACCATGGCAGCACGAAGCCGTGTCAACTTACCTTGTGGCATTTCTGGATACCGCTTATAAATGTACTCTGAAACGGTTAACTGAAGGACCGCATCACCGAGAAACTCGATCCGTTCATAAAATTTTAAATTCTGGTGTGGATGTTCGTTGACATAACTGGCCTGGGTAAAGGCCTCATCCAGCAATTCTGGGTGTTGAAAATGAATGTTGAATCGTTGTGCTAACTCGTCTTCTAAACCTGCAATCAAAATAAATCCTCCTTAACTTTCCATAATTCTTATAACATCTGAATGTGTAAAAAAACCGCCTGTGAGGCGGTTTTAAAAAACTTAATCAGCATTTTCCTGATGATCGTAAATATAATCCACCACTTGTCCGATGGTCGTGAGTTTTTCGGCATCATCGTCCGAAATTTCTGCGCCAAACGTGTCCTCTAATTCCATAATAAAATCAACGAAATCAATGGAGTCAGCATCAAGATCGGTACGAAAATTCAAATCATTCGTAATCTTATCTTTTTCGACTTCGAAACGATCTTCAATGATTTTAGATATCTTATCAAAAATTTCTTCTTT
>DMZB01000108.1 GCA_003482405.1 Lactobacillus sp.
GGTAAGTTCGCCTATAACGAATTTTCCTATGAAACGGAGTTTATGGAAGATTCGGCAGAGTTGATGCTGGAACATGGGCCGTTGCAAGACGAATTCACGCCAAGCGGTACATGGAGCGCAAATACAAAGTAATGTTCAATACTAAATTGATTGAGGCTGTGGTTACTGAGGTGTCACGGCGAAATGTATTTGATCCAGTGATTGATTACCTTAAGCAGTGTTACCAGAAGTGGGACCGTGAAAAGCGGGTGGTCACCTTTATGCCGACTTATCTGGGCGTGGAAGAATCCGCGGTCACTACGTTGGAAACGAAACTATTCTTCGTAGGTGCAGTTGCTAAGGCATTCAAACCAGAAACCAAGTTTGACTTTGTTCTAGATTTAGTCGGTGGCCAAGGCGCTGGTAAAACGACGTTATTGATAAGAATGGCAAACGGTTGGTATACAGATCAATTCACTGATTTTGAAAACAAGGACAACATTGGGACCATGATGCGGGCACTTATCGTGAATGACGATGAAATGACTGCGACCAAAAACAGCAGTTTTGAAATTCTGAAAAAATTTATCAGTGCATTAAAAGCTGAGTATCGGCCACCGTATGGTAATCACTCCGTTCGACGATATAAGAACTTTGTACTGGCTCGAACTACCAATGAAACTACCTATCTCAAAGATAAAACTGGTGAGTGCCGGTTCATGCCGATGATGGTAAGCAAAGAGCGCGCGGGTAAGTCGCCAATTACTGATTTGTCACAGAAAATGATTGATCAATTGTGGGAGAGTTCACTAGCTACTATTTTGACGGTTTCGCCTTTGGGTTAACGCAGGAGCAGGAACAGGCTATGATGGAACATCGTGAGCAGTTCATGTACGTTGACGCCGAAGAAGACGCAATCGAACAATCATTAGCTCAAATTAAAGGTGAATTCGTTACGAGCTCAGAAATTACATTCAAGATGGGCGTTCCGGACATCGTTAAAAATCGAAAATTTGCTAACAAGATTAAGTACGTTATGGACAACAAGAAGGAATGGCGCGCAACACAACGCCGAATTAATGGGATTCCCAAGCGGGGCTATGCCCTGTGTGTAGCGAGTGTAACTACACTGTCACAGATCTAGTGACTACGCCTAAATCATAGAGCCCCAATGCATACACTACTTATAAATATTATATATATTCTTTTATTTAGGGTATAGGAACTAGGGCTATACAGGGGTAAAGGTATGAAAAGTTCAAAATAACTGGCTACATGACTACATCATTGTTAATTCGTTGGGGCACAAGGGATTAGACGTAATCTGATGAGCAAAACGTAGTCACAAATTGGAGTGACGCTATGCGAGAGCAAGAAATACAGAATCAAATTCGGGTGGGTGTCTCGGCAGCGGGTTGTACGATCTTCCGTGCAAACGTTGGTAAAGTTGAAATGAAGAATGGCCGGTGGTTCGACACCGGACTACCTCAAGGGTTTCCAGATTTATTTGGCTTCCGACATTCAGACGGTTCAATATTTTTCATCGAGTGTAAAAACGAAACCGGACGACCGCGGGCTGATCAGATTAGATTTCACAATTTTTTGATGAAACAACACACGATTCACGGAATCGCACGGAGCCCGGAAGATGCGTTGAAGATTATTGATGAAGGATTGGTTGGATATGGATTTAAGTGAGGTAAAAATATGAGTTTAAAAGTAAAAATTGGCGTGGGAATGCTGTTAATCGCATTCTTAGTCGGATTGATTAGTGCGTTTATGAACAGCTTGATTGCCGGTTTTGCTTATGTAGGGATGCTGGCATGGATGTCATTAAGTACCTTGCTTGTATTTAAGGGGTGAAATTATGACTAAACAACGGAAGCGCAAAAAACGGTCAGCTGTGAAAAAGAAGTTACGGCGGATGAGGGAACATGTAGAGATGAGTAGCCGAAGCACCGGACTTAGAAAAGTATTGGATAACTTACGGAAACCGGAGGAAAAATAATGAATAAAAAATTTACGTTACGGTATGAAACAAAGGCATGGTATGAAATTGATGTGGCGGCTAAAGATGAACAATCAGCAATCAATAAGTTGAAGTATTCTACGTACGGTGATTTTGAAAAAACTACTATGAATAAAAAGTTAGAGGATGAGGATCTTACACCAACTGATATTCAAGTAGTAGAGGGTTAATCCACGAGGTAATAAATTATGAGAAAGGAATCTAAACATGATCACATAGATTTTAATAAGCTATTGGATTTAATTCATGCAGTTGAAGACCGACACGATAATAGTGTGATCCCAGCTAGTGATGAAGAAATGGAGCCGATTTGGAAAATGTGCCGAATTTCAGCTAGTCCAGGGCGGCATAAAACACAAGTTACTCAAGAACAGTACTGGGTAATTGAAAATTATAGTCGGGTGCCCAATCATACGGTGAAACAGAAAGAATCGGCACTTAGCCAGCTTGGTCATAATTATTCATGGCTAAGCCGCCGAGTGCATGAATACCGGATGGGAACATTGGAGGTTGAAAATGAAGTATAAGGATGTCCAATTTGACCCGGACAGAGTCATTGCAAGGGAGTATGACTTTATAATTAAAAAGCGTCTGTACGGACGCTAAGTTGAAAAGAACTATTTTAAATGGAATTATTAATTTTAAATATATTTGTAAGTTGCATAGTATCTTTTACTATTAGCGACTGGTATTTAAAACAAATGACTAAAAGAACGCATCAGTGGATGGATGAGTTTTTTGAAAAATATAGAAAAGAATATCAAAAATTTTTTAATGAATTAAAGACAAAGTGATGTAAAGTCTTTGCCTAATGAAGTAAGAGTTAATAACCCCTGATCTAGTTCAATACTTGAGTTGGCTAGCGTTTTTAAGCCTTCTAATTGTTCATTAGATAAAAATCCGTTATTGGAAAAAACCTGATATTGGCTTTTAAGTTCTTGAAGTTCTTTTGTGCATTGATCGTACTCAGGAGTTAATGAAAAAATTTTAGTGTAGTCCAATTGAGAAAGCCATTCAGAGTATGTTACTTCAACTAATCCCAGTCTTGATAGGTTGATAATTGCTGAAGGAATCATTGTTCGTTCGTTAATATCAGAGAACAGCTCAAAAGAAAGTACTTCTGATTTCAATGGGATTTTATTGTTATTTGCGAGTTTACGATTAATTTTAACCATGGGAAGTTTATTGGACTGACTATTTGAAACAAAGGTGGAAAGAATTTTGGCATCTAATGGGCTCATTTGCTTCACGAATTCAACAAATGCAGATCTTGTTATTGTTTCTTTTCTAGAATCAACTGAGCTTGCAACCAATTTGGCAAACATTTTTCTCAGTTCTGGTGCGTCGATATAGTATCGAGATGCCTCTAAGGCTGGTCCAATTATATCCAATTTTGGTTGTTGTAACTTTTCTGGAGGGATATTTTTAACTTCGTTATATATGTCTGTTTTATAAGATTCAAGTTTTTGAGCATTTAATAATTCAGCTTTTTGACGTGCTAATTCTGTTTTACTTCCAAAAAAATAGTACCACCAGTCATCAAGTGACTTTAATGGGCCCTTTAGAGCACCTGCTCCAATAGCACCACCAGCTATACTTTCAGCTATTGGTAGGAAAGATGAAATATCCATATTTTTAAAAACCTCCATACCATATTTGTTTAAAATTATTATACACGGAAATGAAGTGATGTAGTTGGGAGACTTTGAAAC
>DMZB01000239.1 GCA_003482405.1 Lactobacillus sp.
AAATTACACCTTTACAACGCTCATTTTTTTGTACAAAAAAAAGGCCCTTTAAGGCCGTTTTTCTTTGTTAACTCTGTTCAGTTGTATAGCGTGGTGCACTAAGTAATGGCTGCCCGCCAACGTACTTACGTTGACCAGCTTGAGACAGTGCTGACTCCAATGCCGCTAACTTAGGATCACGGTGCACGTGGGTTAGGTCCTCGGCAGGTTCTTCTTCACTGCCTTGAACAAAGCGACGTGCAACGTTATTAATGCTAGACGTCAACTGTTTAACGTCACTGTTAGAATGTGCGGGCTCGAACGTGACTAAATCACGTACCATCTTGCCTAACAATTCGTCATTATCAATGTGTTGCGCCAAGTAAGAAATTACATCATTCATCTATTTGCACCTCACTTATCAACTAGAATGTGACAAGTATCATAAGGCTACCAGACACCGATGTCAACAGGTTGGCTTATTAAAAATAAGTTAAAATACACTAGCAAGAGCTACACAAATTTGATTTTTAGATGCTTATCTGCCGCCATTGCAATATCCTGTAAAGTTTTGACACGAACATTTGAAGAACCGGCTTCAATTCTTGCAACAGTAGGTTGTGTTTTTCCAACGTATTCTGCAAACTCACGCTGTGTCATGACCAATTGTTCTCGCAAAGTTCTAACTGCTACTGCTGCTTCCAGGTTGAACTTTTCTTGTTTTGCAAGCTTCGCAAACTCTGGGCTCCTAATTGATCTTTCTTTAATATATCGGTCAATCTGACTCAAGTAACCGCCTCCTTTTTAACAGTGTTTGGCGTCGTAACTGTCCTTTCTTAATTTCTTTAATTGGCGTCTTCTGTGTTTTCTTTGTAGACCCATGCGTAATCACATAATAATTGTTTTCTAAGTGAAAATATTTTGCTCAACCCAGTTCAATCGGTGCCTCAATCAGACGGATAATCTGATCAAACGCCTGCTCTGTTTCAGGAATTGGTAAACCGAAAAAGTCGTGGACCATATAAGGATATTCAAAGAAGTTCAGATGAATGCCTTGCGCCTGCGCCTTATCACGAAATTTTACAGCATCTGGGTAGAGAATTTCGCGAGTGCCGACAAATATAGCGATGTGACCCAAGTTGGCAATGTCTCCATATAGCGGGCTTACGTGCCAATCCGTGGTGCTCGTGTTTTTGGCGTAATAGTGCCCCATCATCACTTGTAGCGAATAACGGTCAAGTATTGGATCGGCCGCTTCATAATGGTCGATCTCTTCATTTGTCAGTCCAACATCAAGCACTGGTGACAATGCAATGATGTCTTTTGGCTGCGGTAAATCCACCGTTTTTAAATATTCCGCTAGCGTTAGTGCTAGTCCGCCGCCTGCTGAGTTCCCCAAGAAGATGATCTTATCTGGCGTGGTCGTTTTCAAAACGCTCCGGTAGAGTTCGTCCAACATGGACAGTACATCTTTGTAATCGTGTGTTGGTGCTAATGGATAAATGGGCATCAGCACCGTCCCAGAGATCGTATCAGCCAATTTGCGTGCCAAACGGACTTGCATGCCCAACGGTTGATTCCAGAAGCAACCGCCGTGCAGATAGATCACAGTGTATCGTTGATCCCCATACTTACCGTGAAATTCGTAGGTTTGATCATAGGTCGTCGGCACTTCAACGTCATACTTATTCGCCAGCCGGGCATTCATTGACCACGGTTGGTTATTTTTATGCGCGTAGTAGTCGTAGGTAACTAAGTTTTCAGCGTGTTTATATGGGCTAAACATCTTTTTGGGCTGTAAACGCAATAAATTTTCTAGTATTTTACTGCCAACACTTCGCTTTTCGACATACCTCGCTTTAACGGTTACGGCCGCTGCACCAAGTAACGCGACACTAGTGAGTACATGTTTTAATTTCAAAATGTTTACCTCCATGTTATTGCTCGGTCTGAATTGGCCGGACTCGGTATCAAACCTAGTTTACAACGAAAACGGCGAATTTACTTCCAAAACGTTATTTCAGCCATTAATAAATTTATTACCTAATTTTGAGGTAACGTTAAGGTCACACGCCTATTCTATTAAACATAGACAACGACATGTTGCCTATCACCCCTAAACTCCTGAATCAAATACCCCGTTGAAACGTCCACCTGTTATGGCTAGCAGTGTGGGCGTTTTGTTTTGCCATTTTTTAAGGCAATAGAAACAAAGGGATTTGGACAAAAGTGCTTTCCTGTAATTCGTCCTAAGGGTCTACAAGCGATTTTTCTTCAACCGCAAAAGAGCATGCGGACGAAAAATCGCCGCAAACGCGGGACACAACGCTGGCCTTGACTCATCTAACACAAAGGATCCCTTCAGGAGAAAATCACTCCTAAAGGGATCCCTTTGCGTTACCTGAGACAGCCAAAACGCGTTATGTCCCGCTCTCTCAATTCTTAACATTTAGTCCTACAGAACTTCAAGACCGGCCTTTTCAGCCCGTTCCTGATACATCACAACTTCGTCCTCAGCCGCACGAACATAGTGGTGAGGCGCGATTTCGACCATTTTACGTGGTTTGTCGTTACCTTCCATTGTAGGTTCGTAGGCAATCTGCTTCCGTGACCGTTCAACTTCTGGGTCAGGTATCGGAACAGCGGATAACAAACTGATCGTGTAATCGTGCAACGGCTTGGTGTACACTTCGTCGGCAGGCCCGATTTCCAACATCCGGCCATAGTGCATAACACCGATTCGATCAGAAATGTACTTCACCATCGACAAGTCATGGGCGATAAATAAGTACGTCAAGTTTTGTTTCACTTGCAGTTCCTTCATCAAGTTCACGACTTGGGCTTGAATCGAAACGTCCAGCGCCGAGATTGGTTCATCAGCGATGATGAATTTCGGTTCTACGGCTAACGCCCGGGCGATTCCGATCCGTTGCCGTTGTCCACCGGAAAATTCGTGCGGATACCGACTGGAGTGGTCCTTGTTCAACCCAACCGTCTCAAGTAGATCTTCGACCTGCTTGGTCCGATCAGCATCGTCTTTCGCCAATCCATGAATGTCAATCCCTTCCGCCACGATATCCTTGACCTTCATCCGCGGGTTTAACGACGCGTAGGGGTCTTGGAAAATCATTTGGATTTCCCGCCGGAATTCGTGCATCTGCTTTTTGGTGTGCAACTTAGAAACGTCCTTGCCATCAAAAATAATTTGACCATCGGTGGGTTCGTAAAGGTGGATGATGGCCCGTCCGGCAGTGGTCTTCCCAGAACCGGATTCACCAACTAACCCGAACGTTTCACCTTCATAGATATCAAAGGAGACGTCGTCAACCGCCCGGACTTCATCTTTTCTGCCAACATTAAAGTACTGCTTTAAATGATGGACTTCTAGAATTTTTTTACGTTCATCAGGCATGTCTACTTACTCCTTTGCTACGGGATTTGAAATTGGTGCTTGCGGTTTTTGCATGGCCGCAAACTTTTGCTGACGCCGAACGATTTCAGCAGGTGGCGTTACCTTTGGGGCATCTGGATGAAGCAACCAGGTTGCCGCGTAATGGGTATCAGAAACCTTAAAGAATGGGGGTTCCTTCTCCGTATCAATCTTCATCGCGTAATCGCTCCGCGCTGCAAAGGCGTCACCAACTGGTGGTTCCAA
>DMZB01000188.1 GCA_003482405.1 Lactobacillus sp.
AATGACGTGTTACGTGCCTACTACGACCCATTGTACAAACTAAATGTTGAAACAGATATTCTGCCAATCAGTAGCTCACGTATTTTCGATTACAACCTGCTCATCATTCCGATGTTATATTCGGCAACCGATAAGCAACTTCAAGACCTCAACAATTACGTCAAAAACGGTGGCCACATCGTCTATGGATTTCGATCTGGATTTACTGACGAAAACGTTAAAGTCAGGACGGAAACTCAACCAGCGATTATTTCTACGGCGGTTGGTGCAGAATACGAATTGTTTGTAGATCCTAACAGAAACGCCGGTATTATGAACGAACCGGAAGATCCTGTCACTATTTCTGGTGTTAATGGTTTGTCGGCTTTGAAGAACGCACCATCCCACGACTGGATGGAACTTTTAACACCAACAACTGGTAAAACTTTGGCAACCTACCAACACCCATATTGGGGGAAATATGCGGCTATAACAGAAAATAATTTTGGCCATGGTAGCGTATTTTATATCGGAACTTTCTTAGATGAAAAGGCCATGACAACCATATATCGTTACGTTTTGAAACAAGTCGGTCTTTGGTCAAACCGCCAAATGCAACACTTCCCAATTATCAATAAACAGCTGTTTGTTAAACAGGAAGATATGAATCTAGATTTCTACTTTAACTATTCAAACGAATCTCAAACTGTCACCTTCTGCTCAAATAATGGGCAATCGCTTATTGATGATAAATCCGTCGCGCAGGGTGATTCGTTTGTATTAAAGCCTTGGGATCTACAGGTGTTTACAGTCAAACTTTAGGAGGAGCGCACTGTTACCATGGAAACTAACTTACAATCAAATTCAAATAAAATAGAAAACCGGAAGTTGAAGTGGAAAGCTGATGTAAGTGACACTGAGCAGCCAAAAGCCCCGATTATGGTCGGTCTGGCTACTGGTATTGGTGCACTTCTCTGGCTGGGACCGTTTAATGGAATGAACAATCTGTTAAATCCAGCGAAAATGGCTAACATTATGGGTGGCGCCGGTAGTCAAGTAAACAACTTTCTGGCATTACTCGGAACGCTTGGGGCTGTTACGTCAACAATTACAACAATCATTATTGGTGCACTATCCGATCTCACTCGTTCACGTTGGGGGCGCCGTACGCCATGGCTAATCGTTGGATCCCTTTTAACTGCTGCGGTCATGATTGGACTTGGCTTGATTAATTCTAGAGCTGGATTGCCAATTTTCATCGTACTATGGTGCCTGTTACAAACATTTATTAACATGATTGTTGCACCACTGCTTGCTGTAATCGCTGATCGTGTAGCGCCAATGCACCGTGGCCTTATTTCTTCCATATATGCAACCGGCTTTGTTATCGGTCAATATGGCGGCCCAGTTGTCGGTGGAACTTTCTTAAGCACTACTGACCCGAATCTAGTTAATGTCGGCTACTATGTATTTGCCTTCCTTATGCTATTATCCGGCCCCATTGCGGCGTTAATGCTCAAAGAAAAATCCAGTTTAACTATGCCGAAGATGAAGATGGACTGGAAACGTTTCATGCAATACTTCATTTTCCCCATCCACAACACACGTAACTTTTATCTGGCCCTTTTTGGCAAAATGTTGATTAATATTACGACAACAACGTTTGCCACCTATCAATTATTTATTCTAACCAGTGACATGGGTCTAAAGAATTCAAGTGCAGGTAAGTATATTTCACTGATGGGAACAATTACGATGGTTGCCGCAATCCTATTTTCAACCATTTCTGGTCCAATCTCCGATAAAATGAAAACACGAAAATGGCCAGTTGCTTTTGCCGCATTCTTAATCGCAACGGGAACGATGTTACCATTTCTTCTACGTCACCCAGCTATCATGTTGCTTTATGGTGTATTTGCCGGAATTGGGTCAGGCATCTTCTTCTCAGTGGATCAGGCCTTGAACCTCGAAGTATTACCTAATCCAGCTAACTCTGCTAAAGATCTCGGAATTTTAAATCTCGCAAACACTGGTGGTCAGATTTTAGGTCCCGTGATTGGTGCCATTTTGTATGGTCTTGTCGGACATAACTATCTTCCTATTCTCCCAATCTTAACAATCATCGCCTTGGTCGGTGCAGCATTAGTCCTATCAATTAAGGAACAGCATTAGCCAAATAAAAAGGCCGAATGTGCAAACCTACTTTCGAGAACTCGAAAGTAGGTTTGTCCATCCAGCTTTTTGTGTTTCAAGATTACTTCAGCCCATCAAACGTCTTCAGTGAATCCATAATCAACTGAATAAATCGCTCGCGGTCAATCTTCAATAATACTTCTGTGTTTTTAGGTTTGCCCGTTAATTCATAATAGTCGCAAACCGTCTCACCCTTAACAAGTTCACCTTGCGTTTCAACATCGACATTCATTAATTCAGTTTCAAACAACGTCGGATCGATCAACCATGCAATTGTACATGGATCATGTAGTGGTGCTCCCTTAAACCCCCACTTAGGATTCTCGTGATAGATTTCAAAGAAGTCTAACAGTCCACGAAAAGCATGGGCCACAGGGTTCTTAATGTCATCGATAGCTTCAATTTCATCCTTCAAGATTTGTGCTTGATGTGTGACGTTTAGTGGTGCCATCACTAATGGAATACCGGCGTTCATGACGATCTTGGCAGCTTCTGGATCCACATAAATGTTGAATTCGACAGATGGCGTCCAGTTACCAAGTCCCATCGCGCCACCCATGAAGACGATTCTTTCGATACGATCAGCAAGCTCAGGGTAAACGCGCAGAAACAAGGCCGCGTTTGTCATTGGTCCAGTCACAACCAGAGTGATCTTC
>DMZB01000171.1 GCA_003482405.1 Lactobacillus sp.
GTTATATTACATTGACAAACACACAAAAACGGGCATCAATTTGCGTTGAAAGCACAAAAAAGAGTGATTTTAGATTATCCAAAATCACCCTTCTTAAAGTTCATTTTTGCCTTTTACTAACACGCAATATAAACAACTTTGAAAATAGGAAATGCTGTTAACATCGGTTTGTGCAGAAATCTTATTACATCTCATCAGGTGCTTGCACACCCAATAATCTGAGTCCTTCTGTCAGAACCACACTCACACTCTTAACTAACGCTAAACGACCCTCTAAGGCATCGTCCTTAGTCAAGATTTTAGTGTTTCCATAGTATTTATTAAACGCTTGTGCTAAGTGAATCGTATATTTGGCAACAACTGACGGTTCATGTTTGTCGTTGGCTTCTTTAACAATCTGAGGAAAGTCATCTAACAACTTAATCGTGTCCCATGCATTAGGATCCGTCAGTGTGTAACCTTCAGTATTCAACGTTACTCCAGCCTTGTTCAACAAACTCTTAGCACGAACGTTGGTATATTGAACATACGGACCAGTGTCACCCTCGAACTTCAGCACTTCTTCCAAGTTAAAGTCGATATTTAAGATTCGTTCATTCTTAAGATCATCGAAGACAACCGCACCAACACCAACTTGACGTGCTACTTCATCCTTATTCTTTAGATCAGGGTTCTTACTTTCAATTTGCTTTTTAGCTAATGCAATTGAATCATTCAAAACTTCTTCAAGCAGGACAATCCGGCCTGAACGTGTCGAAAGTTTCTTCCCGTTAACCGTGATCAAACCAAACGGAATGTGTTCCATACGTTCGGCTGATTTAAAGCCCATTTTAAGCAAAACAGCCTTAACTTGTTTGAAGTAATAAGTCTGTTCACTACCCACAACGTACAAATTCTGTGCGAAGTGAAATTCACGTTCACGATAAATACCGGTTGCTAAGTCACGGGTGATGTACAGAGTTGCACCGTCACTTTTCAGAATTAACGCAGGGTTGAGGTTGTATTCATCAAGGTTAACAATTTCGGCACCACGAGACTCAATCAGCAGATTTTTGTCCTTAAGGATATCAATGACTTCTTGCATCTTGTCATTGTAAAATGCCTCACCATTGTACATGTCAAACTTGACGCCGAGTAAATCATAAACCTTCTGGAATTCTTTCAGTGAGACTTCACTAAACCACTTCCAGAGACGATTAGCTTCCTCATCACCATCTTCAAGCTTCTTAAACCACTCACGCGCCTCATCATCCAGTTCAGGATGTTCAACGTCCTCCTTATGGAATTTAACGTAATAGGCCACTAAATTGGTGATTGGGTCTTTACGAACATCAGCTTCATTCCCCCACTTTTTATAAGCGGTAATTAGCTTACCAAACTGTGTGCCCCAGTCGCCCAAATGATTATCTTTAATTGGGTGATAGCCACGTTTGGTCAATAAATTAGCAATCGAGTTCCCAATCACTGTTGACCGCAAGTGTCCCATTGACATTGGCTTGGCAATGTTCGGCGAAGACATGTCGATTGGCACATTACCGCCGTGACCTTCATCGTAATCACCATAGTGCGATCCCTGTGATAGGATTGCGCTCATAACATCGTTAGCATATGCGCTTTTATCGAGGAAAAAGTTAATGTAGGGACCAGCTTGGACAACTTTTTCAAATTGGCTTTGGTCAATTTTCTCAACGACTTCGGCAGCAATGTCATTAGGTGCACGATGCATACTTTTTGCCAGTGTAAACGTCGGAAATGCCAAATCACCCATTTTGGAAGTCTTCGGTGTTTCAATTAGATCCTTAATCTTTTCTGTCGTTAACGTACCGTCTAAAGGTGCTGTTAACGCATCTGCCACTTGTTGTTTATAATCCATAGTCTCCATCCTTTCAAAAAAACTCGTCTCTCTCCATGATTAATAATCATGAAAAGAGACGAGTTTGCCCGCGGTACCACTCTAATTGATAAAATCCACTCATTCGATATTTAACTATTATTCTGGAGAACACGCCTTCAGGTATCTTTAACGTCAGGCTCTCATCATCCCTGACTCGCTTTGGTTAAAAAATCCCCTACTACTTTCCCGTCATCAAATATAACAACTGCATAATACCAAACTCGGACTTTAAAAAGCAAATTCTTTTTTAGTCATGATTCTTTATTTTTAATTCGTCGTCCCGAATTGTTGAGTGTAAATCAACCTGTTTCAACGGTATTAGCTTGGTTTTGTAACGAATCTTGTAGTAGAAAAACAAGATTAAAAATAATGGAATACTCATGTAGGTGACAGCAATTGCCATCCAGTCAAAATTAGCAAACGACTTTAAATTTTGACCCACAATTACCAAAATACATAAGACAAAGGCAAGTAATGGACCAAACGGGAACAATTTGGCGTGATACCTCAGTTCGTTCAATGTGTGCCCTTGCTTAATAAAGGCCCGTCTAAACCGATAATGTGAGACAGCAATTCCAATCCACGCGATAAAACCAGTCAACCCACTCGCCGAAACTAAGAATAAATACAACTTTGGCCCAAAAAAACTCGTTAAAAAGGTCAACGCCGAGATCAGAGTTGTCAGCAGTAATGAAAAGAATGGAATACCACGACTGTTGGTTAAACTAAACGGCTTAGCCGCGTACCCTTGTAATGACATTGAGTACAGCATGCGCGTTGATGCGTACATTCCTGAATTTGCACTGGAAATAACTGAGGTTAAAATCACTGCGTTCATGATGCTTGCAGCGCCAGCTAAGCCAGCCCGTTGAAAGACAACCGTAAACGGACTGATCGCAATATCTTTGGCTGACGACCCAAGTAATGTGGGACTCGTATATGGAATAATCAACGAGATGACAAGAATCGAGAAAATAGAAAAGATCAGAATTCGCCAAAACACTTGATGAATCGCCTTGGGAATGCTTTTCTCGGGCGTAGCTGATTCGCCGGCAGTAATTCCAATCAACTCAGTGCCTTGAAAGGAAAATCCAGCCACTACGAAAACACTCAGTATTCCTGGAATACCATTCACAAACGGACCATTCTTGTAGTTCCAATATTTCAAACCAGTGCCTTTGCCACCCATGATGCCAATAATACTCATCAATCCGATTACAAGGAAAATAATGACCGTTACCACCTTGATGATGGCTAACCAATACTCCGTTTCACCAAACGATGACACAGATATCGCATTGATTGTAAAAATCAATATAAGTGCAATGACACTGAAAATCCAGCCAGGTACATTTGGTAGCCAGAAATGCATAATCAGGGAAACTGTACTAATGTCAACAGCTACCGTAATTGCCCAGTTAAACCAATAATTCCAACCCATCGCAAATCCCAGTGCCGGGTCAACAAACCTTGTCGCATAGGCCGCAAATGAGCCAGAGACAGGCAAATAGGTTGCCATTTCGCCCAGACTTGTCATCAAAAAATACACCATAATGCCAATGGCTGTGTACGCAACCAGAGCACCACCTGGACCAGCCATCGAAATTGCAGAGCCACTTGCAACAAAAAGCCCAGTTCCAATGCTACCGCCTAAGGCAATCATCGATAAATGACGCGTCTTTAGTGTTCGTTTCATTTTATGGTTCGCAGGGTCTGCCATGTTCATCCTTCCTCAACCGTGGGTAAAACATCATGCGCACGGCCACTAACTGTTGCCACTTTGAGGTCGTACACCTTCAAATCAGGTGTTTCATTTTGATAGGTGCGTTTAAAGTGCTCACGGGAAAAATCAGTACCAATATATTTTTTTACCGTAGCCACCATCGCTACCTTTGTCTGTGGATCAGCAAACGCAACCGGTGCAATTTGTCCCTCCACGATGACACTCTGATATCGTAGTGTGAATTCAGGTTGATCAACGGCCACATTAGTCACAACGACAAATTTTGCCCGTGGCGCTGTTTCAAGCATCTTACTTAAAGATTTATTGCGGTTCCCGTGCAGATAAATATGTTCACCTGCTTCATCGGTCGCATAAACCAAAGGATACGTCTGAACATCCCCATGATAAATAAAACTCAGCACACCATATTTGCCTGCTTTTAAAAGGCGAACTGCTAACTGTTTCGAAATTTCGTGACTCATAATGCCTCCAAGGTTTATTTCATTAACGCTCGAATACGGCCTGCAAAGACCTCTGCATCATGTTTGTCCTTCGTCAGTACCCACATGTTGTCATAACCTGCAAGTGTGCTAACAACTTCAGGGAATGCTGAACGATCAATTAAGTCAGAAATTGAATCCGTCCAGTATGGCACCGTGCGAACAACGACAATAAAGTCATTAATAATGACGTCGGTAACCTCGTCACGAATTTCAACAGACAATTCATTGCTTGGATCCGCCTTCACCGACTGCTGTGCAAAGTAGCGCAGCTTGGTTTGTGGATCCATAATTTTACCCACTCGTAACGCCTGTAAATCACGTGATAATGTCGCCATTGCGACACTGATTCCGCGGTCTGCTAAAACGTTCTTAAGGGCTGTAATACTATTGATCTTCTGAGAATGAATGACTTTTAGAATTTCTGTTTGACGATCTTCACGTTTCATTTTTTATCGTCCTTAATTATGAATTTAGAAATGTGATTCTTTTGTGAACATAACTAATTCGATGATCATCAATTAGACCACTAACCACTGAACTAGCTGTTTCACGGGTAGTCGCGCTAACCTGGGCTAACTCAATCAGTGTCAGCGGATAGTCAATATGTCGTTGACCATCGTCTGTATCATGACCTAACTGATTTCCTAGAATCGACAATGCGTGACGGACGCGATCGCTCGCTGAAGAGGTCACCATATTTTGCAACTGGTCCTCATTTTGACTAATAATTTGGCCCATTTCTTGTATAACGAGTTCCATCATTGCATTATTTTGACGCAGTAGAATTTCAATCGTCGACATCGAAAATACGGCAATTGTTATCTTTGTCATGGCTCGAACCGTGTACGAATATTCCTCATCTTGAAACAGTCCCCGATAAGGAAAGCCGTGATCCTTATTCACATATTCGTAGTAATTAAATTCGCCGTCTTCATCAAAGCGCTCCGTTCTGACAATCCCATCAATCAAGAAATAAAACTTGTCCCGTTTGTCGCCTTGGTCATATAATGCCTGACCCTTGGCATATTTTTTGAAAACGACATCTTGTGCAAAAATCTGCATTTCATTTTCAGTAAACTTTGAAAATTCTGGCTTTGTCTGCAACATCGCCATATATTTTGGATAGTCAGAGTGTGGAACCATAAGCGCCTCCATCGAATATCATTCAGCCAAATTCAGCCGAATGCATCTATTATTCTTTGGTGCCTAAGCACCTATTCAATGCTGTTTAATGCTGTAAAAGCTGCTACGTAAATCTGCATAGTGGTCTTCATGTCAGCAATCTGCCACTGTTCATTAACTTGATGCATATAGCTCTTAACACTCGGCAACATACCGCCAAAGGCCACACAATTTGGCATGACACGAGCCAGTGTCGCACCACCTGTTACAAGTGGTTCTGCGTTCTTATCACCAGTTACCTGCTGATAAGCTGCCATCAACGTTTTGACCAATGGACTGTCTGTTTTGACGTATTGCGGATTTAAGTAATCGAATTGTTGATATGTCAGACCAAATTTCGCGAGTGTGCTACTCAATTTATCGACCACCGCCTGTTTATCCACGGTGACTGGAATCCGCAGATCAATGTCGGCAGAACTAGTTTGTTTGTTCACTGTTAAGCTGGCCAAATTAAATGTCAGCCGACCTGAAACCGTGTCGCTAATATCACCCAGTACGTTTGCTGCATAGGCATCTTGCCCTAAACCTTTGTCAATAAATTGCAACATCGGCGCGTCAAAGACTTGTGACAAGGCCATCGCTAACCTGACAACTGCATTTGTCCCTTTCGGAGCTTCCATCGAATGCACAGATTGTCCGGCAACCGTGATTGACTGATCATTTTCGGTAAAAGTAAAATTCAATTTCTGCAGGGCCGCTTTCACCTCGCCTTGTTTAGGACCGCTGTACTCGGCTGCACCTGGTACCGCATTAAATGGATTTTGTAGATCAATGTTTAAATCTTCTGAACCAGGACCGATAATACGCGCTTGTAATAACGCTTTTTCTGCATACGTCACTGGGAAATCTGCGTCTGGCGCAATCCCAAAATCGACGGTGCGTTGTTCCTTAACATACTTATTTATGCCTCGCCAAAGTGTTTCTTCATCCGTTTCAAAAATAAAACGAATTTGATGACGTAGCTTTAACCCGGCATCCATCGCATGCTTCAGCGCATATAATGCGGCAATTGTTGGTCCCTTATCGTCCTGCACGCCACGCCCATAAAGAACGCCATCCTTGATCGTCAGTTTGAACGGATCAGTCTGCCAGTCGGACAAATTCCCTGCAGGCACGACGTCCATATGACAGATAACGCCTAACAGTTTGTCACCTGTACCAATGTCGGCATACCCGTAATAACCGTCTGGATCCAGATATGTTGTAAATCCCAAGGTTTCGCAAATATGCAACATGGCCTTTAATGCATCTAAATCATGTTCGCCAAACGGCGCGTGGTCAGTTGCCTCCGTTCCAAATGACGGAAAGGAAACAATGCTGCTTAGAGACTGTATTGCTTGATCCATTTCAGTTTCAGAAATTGTTGCGTTCATAAGGTTTCTCCTTTACTAAAACAGTGCCAGGATGCCAATGTAGACAATCGATACAATAAGCAAGACGGCCATCAACTTGAACATCCACTTCCACCAAACGGTGATGTTGACGTGCGCGATTCCTAAAGCACCCATCACAATGCCGGAAGTTGGCGTAATTAGATTTACCCAGCCAGACGCGGCTTGGTAAGCCGTCACAACTGTACTTTCAGCAACATGCGCAAATGTTCCCATCGGCCCAATAATGCCCATCGTTGCCGAAGCAAGTCCTGACGTTGATGGAATTAGGAATGACATCGGGATATAGAATAAATACGTTAAAACTGCAAATACACTTCGTGGTAAGGACTTCAGCCCCATTTCACCCCAGTGCAATACAGTATCTGTAATCGCTGCGTCGTTCATGATGACTTGAATCCCACGGGCGACGGCCACAATAAAGGCTACTGATAACAGTTCACTCATCCCATTCATGAAAGCTTCAATGAATTCAGATTCCTTCATGTGCGACAAGAACATGATCAAAATCGCCATTGCCATAAACAACATCGTAATTTCGTTAAAGTACCAAGTCCCAAACGGAATCATGTTTGTCCCTAACAGTTTGCCCAGGAACGGAATGCCTTTAACCCATTTGAGTAAATCATTCCAAATCGTGAGATGTGGATTGATCGAGGTCCACGGTATTAACGAAATAATCATGATGACAAACGCGGAACAAAATACCCAAAGCACTCGCTTCTGCTCTTTACTTAGTTTGGCTTCTGATGCTTCTTGGTCATCATCGAAATTTTGTAAGAAACGCTTTTCATCTTCTTTACGTTGGCTATAAACCAATGATTTTGTTGGATCCTTTTTGATTTTCTTCGCGTAGTTATAAACGAAGAAGATGCTAATGGCATCGAAAATGATCAGCATGATAATCCGTGAAAACAAGCCATCCCCCATCGAAATATGAATTGTCTGTGAGGCTACGCCTGTCGCAAACGGATTCACTGTTGAGGCCAAACAACCAATCTGTGTTCCAATCAGTGCAATCCCGATTGCCGTCAGTGAATCAAAACCAACTTTCATCATGACTGGAATCAGCAGTGGATAAAATGCAATCGTTTCCTCGCCCATGCCATAAGTCGTGCCACCAAGAGAGAACAAAATCATCAAAATAATAATTAATGCACTCTCTTTACCCTTAAATTTATGAACAATGTTGTTAATACCCTTATCAAGGGCCTTAGTTTTGTTTACAACGCCAAGAAAACCACCAATCACTAAAATAAATAGTGAAACTGATATGGCTCCATCTGTATGGGCGTTACCGATCATGCCGTAAACAGGTGCCATCAGGACATCCCAAATTCCTTGTGGTTGCGACTTTGTTTGGTGGTAAGTACCAGAAATAATGTGTCCAGCCTTGGTCACTGCATAATGTCCACTGGGAATAAACCAGGTCAAAATTGCCACAAAAATGATGATGAAGATCAGTACTGTAAAGGCAGAAGGCATCTGCC
>DMZB01000124.1 GCA_003482405.1 Lactobacillus sp.
GTGTTGTGTGACAAGTTGGGCAAGCGCGCCACGTTCAAAAGATGTTAAAATAGAAAAGCTCAAAGTAATTCTCCTCACAATGTTGGTATTCGACCACTACCATTGTAAGCAATCACTTTGAGTTTTTTGTTCGAATTAATTATAGAATTTGCCATTTTAAAATGAACTTTTTGAGTTACTCGTGGATTAACGTTGCGTCGACGCATAACAATTAATACCTAGGCCTTTCTGTGATACTCAAATACATGCATTAAAGCGGTCTTTTCGCCGCGTTCGGAACTTACAACACATATTATACAAGGTAATTTAAGTTAAAAAACCTTTCAATAGGTAAGTTTTAACATAAATCGGATATTTTAGTTACAAAACAATATAAGTCGATAAACTAATCCGCTTACATAATGTCAATGACGGCATATTGGTATATACAGCTTTATTTGTCTTAAAAGTTAGAAAACGAGAATAAAAAACGTCGATAAACCGTGTTCTTAACAGCGATTTATCGACGTTTGCATTTTAAATGGTTTTGAAGACGAATATTATTCGGCCTGATGTAGGGGTTTAGCGATATAAACTGCGTGCTTTTTTGAGTCAAATTCACGTTCGGATTTGCTGATAACCACGGTTGCAAGTGAGTTACCAACAACGTTTACGGCGGTCCGTCCCATATCGACGATGCGATCAATGCCGGCGATAAATGTTAGTCCGGCCACTGGCACGCCGATGGTGGAGATGGTAGCAAGCAAAACGACGAAGGATGCTCCGGGCACGCCCGCCATACCCTTACTTGTGATCATCAGTACGACAAGGAGGGTAATTTGCTGGCCGATTGACAGATTGATGTGATACGCCTGCGCGAGAAACAGGGCGGCCAGCGACTGGTAAATCGCAGAGCCATCGAGGTTAAATGTGTAACCAGTTGGTACAACAAACGCGACAATCCCTTTGCTAACTCCATAGTGTTCTAGCTTATCCATTGTTTTTGGCAGTGCAGATTCCGAACTCGCTGTTGTAAAGGCAAGAATGATTTCATTTTTAATCACTTTAAGCAATTCAAACAAGTTAATGCCAAAGCCTCGGGCGACCAAACCCATGACTACGACGACAAAGAAAATCATGGTGAGATAGGTGACCAAAATAAACAGACCCAGTGGCGCTAGGGCGGATAGTCCCATTTGGGCGACAGTTGCGCCGATTAAAGCACAGACACCAATTGGTGCCAAATGCATGATCCAGTTGGTAACTTTAAACATGACAGCGGCCACTGTGTTTAAGAAATCAACAATGATTTTTCCTGGTTCACCAATTGCGGCGGTACCAAGGCCAAAAAAGACAGAAAAGAAAATCACGGGCATCATGTTGCCATCGCTTAAAGCTGCAAAAAAGTTAGTCGGGATGATGTTGAGGACTGTGGCCCAAATACCACCTTCAGAGGCATGTTTGGCTGTTTTTATGTACTGTGAAATATCTGTCTTTGGTAAGTCGTGAATATTGATAAGTGTGCCTGTGTGAGTGAGGTTGCCGACAATCAGACCAAGGATAATGGCAAGTGTTGTCATGCCAGCAAAGTAGAGCAATGTTTTACCACCAATTCTCCCTAATTTCCGAATATCGCCCATATTTGCGATTCCGACTGTCAGACAAGAAATCACTATTGGGAGGACAATCATCTGAATGAGGCCGATGAACATTGCGCCGATATTTGTAAATGCAGTGATGGCAGCGCTTTGGTGATAGAAAATAGCGCCTAGGACAATTCCTAAAATTAGGCCAATACCGATTTGCCAGCCTAGGCTTAACCGAAATGTATGGTGTGGGTGCATATGAAGAACCTCCAGAAAAGACTTATGCATACGAGAAATGGCAACTTTGAGTTTGCTCAAAGCTGTCATTTCTCGTATTTTATCATAGAAACAGTAATATTTGAGATTGCGTATTAATGACTAACAGATAGAAAATCAAAAAATGCTGTTAGTCTGTAACTTTTGAACTGGATTTTTCAGAGATAACAGAATGTGGCATAAACAAATTCAATAAAATTGCTGCAATGGCTGAAATTGCAATAGGTGATCCAAGCAAGTATTGAATTATCTGTGGCGCTGCCTTGATAACACTGCTTGGCAGTAGGACTAATGCCAAAGTCAGAATCATTGGAATTCCGATGATGTACAAATCGCTTTCTCCGGGTGTCAATTGACGAATAACATTGAGCCCATTGAGCATAATTGTGACACAAATAATGGCGAAGACACCGCCGATGACGGGTGCCGGAATAGCGGATAGAAATGCCGCAAGTTTACTAAAAAAACCTAAAATGATAAACCAAATACTGGCACTCACGAAAACACGTTTGCTGGCAACACCTGTGATTGAAATAACACCAGCGTTTGTTGAATAACCAGTGACAGGTGTGGTACCCAAAAGACCAGCTATCAGACAGCTGAGGCCTTCACCAATAATGCCCATATTCCATTGCTTTTTACTAATAGCGTGGTCTGTCACAGCACTCATTGCAAACCATGTTCCTGTTGTCTCAGTGGTAAGTACGCCGTAGATAATAATAAAAGTCAGGATCGCGGGGATGGAAAAGTGAATACCGTATTTCAATACGGTACCTTGTGGGAAACTAAACCAGGGTGCATTAGTCACAACATGCCAGTTAAAACGACCCATGAAAGTTGCAATTACTGTGCCAGTCAGCAAAGCTAAAATAATCGCACTGGTTCTGAAGAGCCGTTGTGTCTTTGGAAAACGAATCCCAAGAGATACAAATAACAGTAATGTCAGGGCGGTTACGCCAGCTAGAATAATATTTTGATAGATATTTCCTTGAGCTTTAAAAATGTTTTCGTTTAAGGCAGATGGAATTAATGACAGGCCAACATTGGTAATAATGACGCCACCAACTAACGCCGGTACAAGGGTATTGATAACCTTTTGAAAAAGTCCAGTTATTCCTAACAAAATTAGAAGAATCGAACCAACGACAATCGCACCAATCAACGTTCCCATACCATTTGTGATCCCTCCGCCTGCGAGAACTATTCCCGCAGCTGCTCCAAGCGGCACAAATGAGGGTCCTTGAGAAACAGGCATTTTCATAAACAACAGTGTCTGAAGTAGTGTCCCAATTCCTGCAGCTAAAAAGGTTGCTTGTAATAATCCCATTTTTCCAGATAGCGACATCATTAATATTCCGGATAAAATTACTGGTGGTACGTAAACGTCCATTGCCAAGACATGTTGAAGCCCCAACAATCCCGCATCCAATGGCTTAACGTAATCATCTGGGCCAACTAATAATTTTGTGTTGTTAGATTTCATTATTCTCTCCTGTGAAGTTGTTATATGACCTGCTGGCCTGCCACATAAACCGATTTAATGTCATTGGCGGTAGTAGCATAAAGTAATCGTTCTAATTGATTGTTGTCAGAGGCTGGCCGGTCATTATGATCCGGAAGGCAAACGATCTGAAAATCAGCCCAATACCCTGGTTTGATGAGTCCGGTTTTAAGACCGAGACTCTTGGCGCCCCCATATGTGGCCAAGTAGAATGCATTAGCCGTGGTTAGGTGATTTTCCGATTGATTGGGCAATTGACGTGACGACATTATTGATTGTTGGATATTACGATACAGACTTGGTGAAAAACCACCGGCAATGTCAGTACCCAGTCCGACGTCTATCTGATATCGGTGAGCACGGGCAGCAGTAAAAATACCATCACCAAAGTAAATGTTTGAGATTGGACAGTGGGCAATGGCCGCGTGTGCATTCGATATTTGCTGCAAATCCGTTTCGTCTAATTGCGTACCATGTGCCAAAATAGCTTTGTCTGTTAGTAATCCAAAGTGATCTAGTACCGCTGTATCATGTTTGTGAAATCTTGATATTGCATAGTTATGTTCCCAGATACTTTCACTACAATGCGTTTGGATAGGTAAATCAAATCGATGAGCAAGTTTTCCCAATCCTTCTAGCAGGTCATCAGTACAGCTTGGGACAAATCTAGGCGTTATGATTGGTTTAACCAATCTACTTGAAGGGCCAGTTAGTTCCGTCAACTTCTGGATAAATGTCATAGTGGCGGAAAGCGATGAGGATGTCGAAGAATCTCGATAATAGTCTGGCGTCTCAAATGGATTGTCCATGGCAACTTGTCCAATGAAAGCCCGTTGTCCAAAGTTGAGGCATTGCCGGGCTAATTCTATATTTGCAGAAACATGCATTGTACCGAAATATACAGCGGTTGTTGTTCCATGAGCTAGTAATGATGACACAAGATCGCTGTAAACTTTTTTTGCAAATGTGTGATTCGCGTACTTTGCCTCTAAAGGGAAAGTGTAGTCGTTGAGCCATTCTTTTAGTGGCAAATCTAGGCCTGTGCCAGTTTGAGGCCACTGAGGTGCATGGATGTGTAAGTCAATAAAACCGGGCAGTAAAACTTCGTTCGTGTTTAGAAACGTCAAACGGTCTTCCGTTTTTGCAGTTTGAATGATTTTTGAAAAGTTTGGATCGGTTTTAGAAAGAATTTGCTGAATCATACCGGTATGATCAATGCATACTGCAGAATCAGCATTATAAGAAACACGATCATAACTATGTGAGGAATAAAAATTACCTACAATGACTCTGGAAAACGAAATAAGAATCACCACTTTCTAAAAAGCAAAGTTACACAACAAAAATACAATATCACGAACTAAAATGTTTATCCAATACATAAAAGTTCGGAAATATTAATTTTGAACGTAGTCTAATTTAGAGACGAACTTTTTTTTAAAACTTGGTGTCTTTAACGTCGAAAAACGAATTTTATTCTCTTTTTTTGAAGTTTACGTTGCTAATTCTTAACAATAATCAGTCTGGTCCTTTGATTATTTGAAACATTAAATTTGAATAAGCTTTTTGAACTAGTTGAATACAAAAAAGACCTGTTTCACGTGAAACAGGTCTCCTCTAAACATCTAAATTAACTTTACAGCAGTTTAGCATCCTTCATCAATTCTTCGATGTAGGTGCCCTTTACTTTCTTAACAGCTTCCTTAGCAATCACTTTTTGACTCCATGGCAAGTCCATTTCGGCCAATGGTTTCTTGTCATTCAGGTAGTAGAGTGCGTTCATCAAAACCCGAGCGTCAAATGCCGAGCCAAAGACTTCTGGGACACCACGGTCAACATCAAGCAGGGTGTAAACAGCTTCCATCGCTGTCCGAACTGAATATTCAGTGGTGAAGACAGTGTCACGAGGTGTCTCTGCATAATTACCGATAAAGGCAAGGTTCTTGGAATGCTTTGGCACAACAAGTGGTCGATCACCAAGCGCACGTGGCATGAAGTAGGTGGTGATGTATGGCATGTGTGTTGGAACTGTTCGACAGGAATTGGTGGCAATGTCAACGATTTGATCATCCGGTACACCCATGTGGTAGAGCCACTCTTCACACAGTTCAATACCGTTACAATCTTCCATGTTCTTATCGGTGTAGTTACCTGGTTTGCCAGAAATTAGTCCGTAAATCCATACAATGAGTTCATTGTCTTTTTGTTTCTTGAAGTGAGGTTGACGACTGATCGAGTAGCCTAAAATCCAGTTAGAATCTTTGATCGTTACTGGACCACTGGTGACAATTGAACCACTGTGTGGGTCTTTTTGACTGACGTTTTCGATAAACGGTACGATCTTATCATCAGAGAAGGTCAACGTTGCCGACATCGTCCAGTTTGCCGCGGGGATGTTTTCACAGAACTTCTCTGGGTGTCCAAAGTCAGGATCCTGAGCAGCCAAATTCTTCCACAATTGCCAACTGGCACCGAGTTCGTGTTCCTTCGGCGCTGGGTGTGTATTGTCACCATACGTGGTGCTTTCGGTAATGGAACCGTTTGAAACAAAGACGAGATCGTCAGGTGTCAAAGGCTGATCCTGCCGTTTGCCATCGACCGTCATTTCAATCTTGGTAGCCACTTTGTCGTTACCTACACGGTTGACCAAAATGTTATTAACTACCGTCTTGTACTGGAAGTGGACACCATGATTTGTCAAGAAGCTAACCAGTGGTAAGACTAAGGATTCATACTGGTTATACTTCGTGAATCGCAGTGAGGATAAGGTGGAAAGAGAGTCTACATGATGAACAAAACGCAAAACGTAACGTCGCATTTCTAGAGCGCTGGCCCATTTTTCAAACGCAAACATTGTGGACCAGTATAACCAGAAGTTAGAGTTGAAGAATTCATCTGTAAACACTTCGTCAATTCGTTTGTCCTGCAATTTTTCTTCAGGTGTGATGGCCAAATCAAGTAATTCCTTGATTGCCTTTTGAGATAGGGTCAACTCACCATCGTTGGCCAAACGATGACCGCGATTTTCGATAACCCGTGCCTTTGAATAACTTGGATCCTCTTTGTTAAGCCAATAGAATTCATCCAATACAGAGGCATCCTTGGTATCTAGCGAAGGGATGGAACGAAACAGGTCCCACAAAGTTTCGAAGTGGGGTTCCATTTCACGGCCACCACGGATGATGTAACCGCGTTGTTCGTTCCAAATACCGTCCATGCTGCCGCCGGGGAGACCTAATTCTTCCAAAATGTGAATGTGATCGCCAGGCATCTGACCATCACGAACCAGAAACGATGCTGCAGCCAGAGCTGCTAAGCCGGAACCAACGATGTATGCTGACTTTTGATCAACGTTTGCTGGCTTCTTTGGACGTGCAAATGCTTCATAGTTACCGTTTGAATAGTACATAAATGCCACCCTTTCTCGACTTGTCATAGATATTTATTAACGAAATTATCGTTACATTTGTAACTATCTTTAGTATAATGACAGCGGTTACATTTTTCAATACAGAAAGTTAAGTGATGTTGATGAATAAGAAAAGTTTACGTACCCAACAGCAAATTGAAACAGCGTTATTTACACTTATGAGCCAAGGCCAATACAACGATCTGTCCATCACGCAGATCACCCATACAGCGGGCGTTTCACGGGCGGCCTTTTATCGAAATTACACCGGTAAAGACATGATTTTGGATGGTTTTATTCAGAAAGAATACGCACAGTTTATGCAGGATGTTGCAGATCACAAGCACGAGGACTTGGCAGGCTTACTGACCGTGTATCTGACGTATTTTGTGGAGCACCCGGAAATTATGCAGAACCTGTTGCACGCTGGTTTGGACGGTCCCATTTTAAATAAACAAACGGAATACTTTACGAAGTTTGTTCATAGTTATTATGGCGATGATTATTTGAAAGATTATGAGTTGGCGTACTATTCAGGTGGAACGTTCATGGTTTTACACTGGTGGGTGAAAACGGGGTACGCGATGCCTGTCAAACAGGTTGTTCGTATTTTAGTGAATCGGTTTGCTGTTGGTAACGATTAGGTTGGTGTTAGCAAGATGGACATCATTTTAAGTCTAGCAGTCAGTTGATACAAAAATGGTAGTCGAGAGGTCGAAAATGACCCTTGGCTACCATTTTTGAGTGGTTAATTTTTTTAGAGTTTGAATACGATCAATTTACAGTATGATCCGTGGCATGACCAGCTAAAATTGCTTGCACATCATCCAATGAAATATCGACCATGTTTTGAACGGCAATATTGGTGAAGAAGGCAATGTGTGGCGTGATGATAACGTTTGACATGGCATGTAGTTTTGCGATGTTTGGTTGTGAGTCAATGCCATCTTGACGGTGGTCGCTGTTGAAGATTTTTTCTTCACCAGTAACAGTGTCTAACATTGCAAACGCAATCTGATGGGTTTCAAGAGCGTCAACTAAATCATCAGTGTTAATAACCGGGCCACGACTGGCATTGACGATTCCGGCTGTTGGTTGCATTTGAGCAAAGTCGGTGGCGGTCATAAGGTTCTTTGAGGTTGGATTTAAGTCAACGTGTAAACTGACGACATCGGCTTTCTGCAGGAGGGTGGTCTTATCAACATAAGTGACGATTGATTTCAACTCATCGCGTTGAACCACGTCATAAGCCAAAACGGTCGCACCTAAAGCATGGAGCAGTTTGGCTAAGGTTCCGCCAATCCGGCCAGCACCAATAATTCCAATTGTTGCAGAATGAATTTCTTTAGCTTGCAGGCCGGCCCATGAATAATTATTTGCACGGACCTGTGAGTCTACAAGTGGGGCTTTACGCAGAACCCGAAAAATCTGCATGAGTGCGTGCTCAGCCACGCTACGTGGTGAGTAAGCGGGGACATTGGTTACGATTAAACCTGCTTTATGGGCGGCCTCAACGTTGATCATGTCAAATCCAGCAGTGCGCGATGTGAGCTGTTTAAGACCCATGTCGGCGAGTCGTTGATAAACGTGGTCATCATCGATGCGGTTTCGTTGCTGAATGACAATGCCATCGAAACCTTGAGCTTGATCAACAGTTCCTGCTGACAATCCATCTTTAGTTGTGTGGATTTCTAGGTGTTCACGTTTTGCATGGGCGTTAATGGCGGGCATTTCGTCGGGGCGTACGGAATACATAATTATTTTTGTCATTTTAATTGTCTCCATTCGGGTGGTAGTTTAATGAGTTTCCATGTAGGTCGTGAGATGTGCCATGGCCGTTTTTAAGTTGGCCATCGAAGCGGCATAACTCAGGCGCAAATACCCTTCGCCACCAGGTCCAAACGCCGCTCCGGGGATGACGGCCACTTGGCTGGTTTTTGCTAGTGATAAGCAAAAATCGTAATCCGTCATGTGCAAACGTTCAGGGATTTTGGCAAAAATATAAAACGCACCGGCGGGCTTTGGAATTGTAAAACCAAGTTTAGTCATGGTGTCATAAACAAAGTCACGTCTTTTTTTGTACTCAGCTTTCATGCTTTCGGTATCATGCCGGCCTTGCTCGCTTCCCAATGCTTCGGCTGCCGCGGCCATTGCAGGATTAGATGCAGAGGTGACGGAGAAAGCGTGCATCAAATTGATACGGCCAATTAAAGCCGCCGGACCAGCTAGAATGCCAACCCGATAACCTGTCATTGCATGAGATTTGGAGACGCCGTTTAAGATTAGTGTTTGGTCAGGCAAGTAGTGTGCAAACGAGACGTGTGATTGATCGTAGGTTAATTCAGAGTAGATTTCATCTGAAATAACGATAATGTTCGTGTTGCGAAGAATATCGGCCAGCGCTTTGATCTGATTAGCGGTGTAGGTAACGCCAGTTGGATTTGAAGGAAAATTCAACATGATGGCTTTAATAGTATCGCCATCTTTGTCAATGGCGGCTTGAAGCTGCTCAGGAGTGAGCACAAACTGGTTGGGTTCAGTATTGATTGCTACGACATCGGCCCCATTTAATTCGATGATTGGTTGGTACAGTGGAAAGGTCGGACCAGGCAGGAGGACTTTATCTCCAGGATTTGTGACGGCACGTAACGTGTCAGAAATTGCTTCGGTTGCACCAACAGTGGCAATGATTTCTGTTTTGGGATCGTAGTGAATGTCATAACGATTAGCAAGGAAATGAGCGGCAGCTTCCCGAACCTTTACAGTGCCCGGAACCGGCGCATAGTGCGAATCGTTGTCCATGATACTTTGAATGGCAGCTTGTTTCACGTGTTCAGGCACGTTAAAGTCTGGTTCGCCTAAGGTCAATTTGATGATGCCGGGAATGTCGCTAACTTCGTTGTCAAAGCTGTGGATCATATCCGGTTTGATGGCCTGCAAGCGTGTGTTCAAACGTTTTGTGAGATTCTTGGATTCAGTTTGTGTTTTCATATGCAGTTCCTTTCATGATTCCAACCGTTTGTGATAATAGATAATTAATGAAAAAAAGCCCTCAGTGTTTGGTCAACACCTGAGGGCTAAAATCATCATAAACATGGACTGATGACTTGGCATGCAGGTGTTTTACCCATCCACACGCCACGTCAAAACTATGGCTGTTTGGATGGGGCTCCAAAAAACCATAAATTAAACGCATATGTTGTTTTAGTAATTGCGTTTGTCATCAGCCATAACTTCCTTAAATTAAATATTGATTAGAACATTAATCGTGATGTAAGAAAAAGTCAACCATAATTTTAAAATCGTGGGGTCGATACGTTGCCAAAATAATCCCAGTATTTTATTCCAAAAAGATATAAAAAAACTTGTTTAAAAATATGAAAAGCCATTCATAGAGTGCTTATCTACGACAAACCGATATTTGTGTAGGACGTCAAAATGCTTTATATCAGGCTTTTAAACGAATGTAGTCGTTTGGCTCTGTTGATTTCGTCCAGATATAACTCAATTGAAGTCGTCGTTGTTCATATACTCGTGAACATAAAATTCCTGAACTTACACCTTTTAAAGACCGATTAGCTTGTGGGATTTTGCCGGTTATTTGCGGCGATGATAATCTCAATAGCGTAAACACATGACTAACATGAATGTCTAAATAATTGATAAGTGAGGGTTACACGATATGAGTACAAAATACGAAAAGGAAGCACCTAGTTACACAATGACCACGGTGATGGAAGAAGCTGCACGTTGCTTGCTTTGTCACGATGCGCCTTGTTCAAAGGCTTGTCCCGCCGGCACTGATCCAGCACGTTTCATCCGTAGTGTTCGATTCAGAAACTTAAAGGGTGCTGCAGAAACAATTCGTGAAAACAATGCAATGGGTGCGATCTGTGCCCGTGTTTGTCCAACGGAAAAGTACTGTGAACTGGCTTGCTCACGGACTGGCATTGACTGCCCAATTGATATTGGTGGAATTCAACGCTTCGTTACTGATTATGAAGAACAAGAAAAGATGGACATTCTTCGTAAGGGTGATGCAAACGGCTTGAATATCGCCATCGTCGGCAGTGGCCCTGCTGGCTTACAAACAGCCGCCACGTTACTTCAAAAAGGTTACGCAGTCGACATTTACGAAAAGAATGAAAAAGCCGGCGGTTACCTACGTTACGGAATTCCCGAATACCGTTTGCCTGACGAAATCGTGAACGTTGAAATTAACCGGATCGTTAACTTGGGTGCAAGCATCAAGTACAACGTTACTATCGGTAAAGACGTTACCATGGACGAATTAAAAGCGAACCACGACGCCGTGGTTGTGGCTGTTGGTGCCAGTGAAGCCAAGATGTTACCGATGTTTGAAAACAACCCTTACGTTGAAACTGCCGTTGACTTCTTAGCACGTGTCAAAGAAGCCAAGGGTGACATCGACAACATCCCTGCAAGCGCAGTTGTTGTCGGTGGTGGGGATGTTGCGATGGACGTTGCCACAACTTTGAAACGTTTGGATGTTAAGAACGTCACTGACCTTGTTTATGAAGAATTTGATGAATTCAAAGCTTCTAAGAAGGAACTTGACGCAACGCAAAAGGCTGGTGTCACCATTGTAGATGGCTACGTTCCAACCGCTGTAGATGGCAACACTGTTACATTTAAGCACCGTCACTTAGACAGTGAAATGACCATCAAGACGGACCTGATCGTCTTGGCCGTTGGTCAACAAGTTAACACTGACAACTTGGGCGTTGAAACGGACCATGGCGAAGTTCAACACGAAGGCTACGCTACCGACGACAAGAAAGTCTTCTTCACTGGCGACATTGCTCAAGGTGACAAGACTGTTGTTTGGGCCGTTCGTAAGGGTAAAGAAGTTGCCGAAGAAATTGACAAGGCATTATTGGGAGGTAACAAATAATGATTAGTAAAGATTTATCCGTAGAATTTTTGGGCGTTCATTTTGAAAACCCATTCCTCCTGTCTTCATCACCCGTTGATAACTGTTATGAAATGTGTGCGAAGGCGTTTGACGAAGGCTGGGGCGGGGTCGTGTTCAAGACCATTGGCCCGAAACATTTCAAGATTGACGAAGTTTCACCACGGTTTGATGAATTGACCAAAGAAGGCACCCCGTTCGTCGGTTTCAAAAACATGGAACAAATCGCCGAACATTCACTGGAAGAAAACTTACACGACCTACGCCATTTAAAGGACGACTATCCTAATAAAGTCGTGATCGCCTCCATCATGGGGACTAACGAAGAAGACTGGGAAGAGTTAGCTCAGTTAGTTACTGAAGCCGGCGCGGACATGATCGAAATGAATCTATCCTGTCCTCAAATGACCTCTCACGAAATGGGTTCTGACGTCGGGACTAATCCAGAATTGGTTAAGAAGTACTGTGCTGCCGTTAAACGCGGCTCAGACTTACCAATGATGGCGAAGATGACACCAAACATTACTGATATGGTGCCTGCTGCTAAGGCTAGCATGGCTGGTGGTGCCGATGGGATTGCGACGATCAACACGGTTAAATCCGTTGCTAACATTGACTTGGACCGTAAAGTTGGTTTGCCAATCGTTAACGGTAAATCTTCAATCTCTGGTTTCTCAGGGAAGGCCGTTAAGCCAATCGCGCTGCGTTTCTTACAACAACTGAGAACTGCAGCTGGTTTGGAACAGTTACCAATCTCTGGTATTGGTGGGATCGAAACCTGGCAAGATGCTGCCGAATTCATTTTGATGGGGGCAACCACCCTGCAAGTTACCACCTCGGTTATGCAATATGGTTACCGCATTGTCGAAGACATGAAGAATGGTCTGATGCACTACATGGAAGACCAACATGTTGAACATCTGAGCGAATTGATCGGTGTTGCTAACAAGAACATTGTGCCTGCTGAAGATTTGGACCGTGACTACAAAGTCTATCCAAAGATCGACTGGGACAAATGTATCGGTTGTGGCCGTTGTTACATTTCTTGTTTCGACGGTGCGCACCAAGCTATTACTTGGGACATTAAGACCCGCCGTCCATCCATCGACACGAGCAAATGTGTCGGCTGTCACCTATGTAACCTGGTTTGTCCCGTTGGTGCAATCACGACTGGTGAAGTTGTCATGAAACCAGGACGTAAAGGTAACCCTGAGGATGTTCAAATTGAATCATCACGTTTGACTCATCCAGATACTGCAGTTTCGAAAGTTCGCTAGACTTAAAGTCAAACAAGCGAAGGTCAACTAAGCTAAAGTTAAATAGTGATTTCTTGGGATGGAGCTTTGGTAAAAGTCCGTTTAAAGAACGTGCATTAATGAGAATCAACCCTATTCCTGGCTTTGGGAATAGGGTTGATTTGGTTTAAATTGAAAGTTTTTGAGACTTGGGAGAGGGAGCAAAAACAAAGAAATGGGGAAATTCACATGAAAATCAGTAAAAAGGTGTGGTTTGATTCGATTGGTGTGGGGTTGTTTACCCTTGTGTACAGTTTAATTATGAGTTACGGATCACTGTGGATGGGGGCCGCTGCTTTCATTGCGGTGTCATACTTCTTTGGCGCAGGATTCCCGAAGGATAAAATCTGGAACATTCTGGCGAGCTTTGTCTGTGGGATCGTATGGGGGTTGTTAGCGTATGGCCTATTGCAAGTGAGCTGGATCGCGTCAATTTGGCCGACTGCGATTATGTTTGGTGTGTTGACTTTTATCGTCTTATTCCTGCAGGGGACAATCATGAAATTCACGATGGTGCCTGCTTGGCTGATCACGTGGGGGACGTTTATGTTGGTCGTGTCAAACGTCACCATCAAAAGCTGGCCGATGTTTGTGATTGAACTGTTTGTCTCGATGGCATTGGGAATCTTTGTCATTGGTTACGCCTCTGATTACTTCAATCAGGTGATGTTCCGTTTGTTCCCAGACCAGAAAAAGGCCAAAGAACCGAAAGTAGAGAAGATTCCAAAAGAAAACGAAGCTAAATAAGCGGCCGTTTTCGCTAAAAAACTTCCAACGACTAGTCACTTCAAAATGAAGCGGTTAGCAGTTGGAAGTTTTTTGATTACCGTAAATAGTAGGCGCCGTGTTGAGTTGGCTTATTTAGCTGGTCCGCGATGCTTCATCATACGTTTGGCTTCACAGGCATACTCACAACTTTCACAGTGTGGTTTTGACGACTGATGCACGGTGCGGATGATAATGATAACGGCACCAATGATCAGCAGAACTAAAATGCTAATATTGATAAGTAATGCCATGGGCGGATCCCTCCGAAATGTTTGACTTGCAGCAAACTTTTTAAAATAATGAACCAATCTGGAAGATCAATAGCGCTAAACCATAGGCTAAAACGGTGCTTGAAACGAGCGAGTAGATGGCCCATTTGATGGAACCAGTTTCGGTTTTGATGGCACCTAATGTCGCAAAACATGGTGCGTAGATCAGGATGAAGACCAGCAGGCTGTATGCTGATAATGGCGTAAATAAAGTGCTGAAGGTAGCGACCAGGCTGGTTTGACCACTCAAATGAAATAGGACGATCATACTTGAGCTGATGACTTCTTTGGCTAACACGCCGGTCATTAACGCACTGATCGTTTGCCAACTGGTAATGCCTAGCGGTGCAAACACTGGTAACAGCCACCGACCAATAATGGCAGAAAAGCTAGCGTCAATATTTGTCATGTAACCGTGAGTTCCAAGGTTCGACAATAACCAAATCAGGACGGTACCGGCAAAAATGACGGTGCCGGTTTTTTTAACAAATCCTTTTCCTTTTTCCCAAGCGCCTTTGAGGACGAGGCCTAAGCGTGGGCGTTGATAAGTTGGCAGCTCTACAAGAAAGTTGCTTGCGCCTTTTAATTTGAAGATAAGTTGGTAGAATTTAGCCATTGCCAGTGCAATCACGATACCTAAGAAATAAAGCGACAGCACAATGACTGCTTGATGACGTCTAAAGAATGCGGTGACAAACAGACTGTAGATAGGCAATCTTGCTGAACAGCTCATAAATGGCGAAATTAAGGTTGTCACAAGTCGTTCGCGTGGTTGTTCAATGGTTCGGGTTGCCATGATGCCAGTGACATTACAGCCAAAACCAATAATCAGTGGAATAAAAGCTTTACCGTTTAAGCCAATCAGTTGCATGAGCCGATCGGTGACTAGCGCGGCACGGCTCATGTAGCCGGAATCTTCCAATACGGTGATACAGGCGAACAGGACGAAGATTTGAGGAATAAACGTTAACACGCCGCCGACCCCGGCAATAATTCCGTCAACGATCAGTGATCGTAGAAATGGCATTGCGCCAGCTGCAGTCAAGAGGTGGCTGGCCGTCGTGGAAACCGGTCCGGATAAGAAGGCGTTGAGTGCGTCGCTAAGCGGTGTCCCGATCCAATCAAACGACAGTTTAAACATGAGCCAGAAAATACCGATGAAAATGGGTAATCCCAAAATGGGATGTGTCACCCAACGGTCAATTTTGGCGGTCATAGAATCTTCGGGATGCACGCCGATGGTCGTGGTTGCGTCGTCTAGCGTAGTTTCAATGAAGGCTAGCCGGACATGGAAAATTTGATCATCGTAATGTTCTGACATGAAGCGGTCGTGCCGACTCGTGAGTGCGTCCAGTTGTCTTTGCGTGGCATATTGAATAACCGCGTCATTATTACTCATGAATTGAATGGTCAGCCAGCGGGCAAAACTATGTGAGAGATGATTAGCCTTCACGAGTTCTGTTGTTATAGTTTTGATGTCCGCTTCAATGGCGTCGGCGTAGTGCAACCTTAATGGCGTTGTGGTCGCCATGGTAATGCTGTGGTCGGTAAGGCTGTTACGAATCTCGTCGATCCCGACTTTTTGTCTGGCAGTGGCAGTTTGCACGTGACAACCTAGTCGCTGTGATAACAAGCCGACATCGTAACTCACTCCTGAATTTACCAAATCATCCATCATGTTGAGCACGAGAATCAGTGGTTTACCAAGCTCCAAGAGTTCAACTGATAAGAGTAAGTTACGTTTGAGCTGACAGGCGTTGGTAATGTTTAAAATAACGTCCGTTTGCCCAGTCAAAAGGTAATTAACCGCAACAGATTCGTCTTTAGTGATGGGTGTTAGGGAGCAAATACCAGGTAAATCGACCACACTAATATTGGATTTAGGAATATTCCCTAAAGTTTGGTCAACGGTAACCCCTTCCCAGTTCCCAACATTGGCGTATTTCTTGGTCAAATTATTGAAAAACGTTGATTTGCCGGTATTGGGGTTGCCTAATAGTGCGACTGTAGTCATCGGTCTAACCCCCGATTAATGTTTGTAAGACGTTGTCGCGGACCCCGAGTTGTTGATGGTCAAATTCGATGATAACTGGTCCGTGAAATGGGTAACGACGAACAATCGTAATCACACTGCCAGGTTCGATGCCGAGGCGATGTAACTGCATAAACGTGCGCTTTTCGAGGTGGTTCATGCACTGCACGGTCAACTGCTCGTTCGCTGTTAAATGGGCTTGTAATTCCATAATCCCAAGACGTCCTTTCTTCGCTGATGATACATAAAGATTATCACGAAAGGGTTTTCAAACATATTAGGGAGATGCCTAATATACCGACGGGAATATTCCAGATTATAATCAATGCAGATGTTTGAGATTATGAATCAAAACACAAAACAATTAACCAACCAATGGAGGTCAAAGATAATGTCAACGCTCGAAGTTAAAGATTTACATGTTGAAGTTCAGGATGGTGAAAGTGGGGATGTCAAAGAAATCCTAAAAGGAGTCAACCTCTCCATGAGCACCGGTGAGATTCATGCGATTATGGGTCCAAACGGAACTGGGAAGTCGACATTATCGGAGACCATCATGGGACGGTCCGCCTATCACGTCACTCAAGGCGACATTTTATTGGATGGGACCAGTATTTTGGATATGCCAGTGGACGAAAGGGCACGTCGGGGATTATTTCTAGCGATGCAATATCCCGCAGAAATCCAAGGTGTGACCAACGCCAAATTTTTGCGTGCGGCAATCAACGCCCGTCGCCCTGAAGATGATCAAATTTCGGTCATGAGTTTTCTGAAGGAACTCGATAAAAACCTGTCCTTGTTAGATATGAATGAAGCCATGACGGAACGTTACCTGAATGAAGGTTTCTCTGGCGGTGAAAAGAAACGCAATGAAATTTTGCAGTTATTAATGATCAAACCGGCGTTTGCCTTACTTGATGAAATTGATTCAGGCTTGGATATTGATGCCTTACAGGTTGTTTCTAAGGGTGTGAACTCGATGCGCGGCGACAACTTTGGTGCCTTGATTATTACGCATTACCAGCGGCTCTTGAATTACATCAAGCCAGATGTTGTCCACGTCATGATGGGTGGCCGCATCGTTAAGACTGGAAATGCTGACTTAGCCCTGAAACTTGAGGATGAGGGTTACGCCGGCTTACGTGATGAATTCGACCTAGACGTGGATTTGGTGGATGAAAATTAGGTGAGCGTGAGCAATCCCGGGTGAAGCCGAGCAATAAGAAGTAAG